>WGEM01000284.1 GCA_015492755.1 Gemmatimonadota bacterium
CTCAGGGCGAGACCCGCATCGCCGTCATCCGGGTGGACGACGTGCGGGAGGCGGGGGCGTACACGCTGGACGACGTCCGGTCACAACTGGTGGACCAGCTCCAGCAGCAGCGGAAGATCGCGCGCATCCTGGAGGACCTCCGCGCCCGGACGTACATCGAGATCCGGGCCAACGGCTGACGGGCGGCACGGTGGGCGTCGTGCGCCTGGGCGTGACGCTGGGGGACCCCCGGGGAATCGGGCCCGAGGTGGCCTTTCGCGCCGCCGAAGGTGTCGACGAGTTCGAGCTGATCTTCTTCGGTCCGGAAGGGCTGCGGGAGGCCGCTCCCTCCGGCTTCGAGTACGTGGTGACGTCTCCCCACGACGGAACGCAGACGGAGCTTCCCGACGCCGAGGCGGGGACCGCGGCGCTGGCGGCCATCCGGGAAGCGACCCGCCGGGCGTGCGACGGCACGCTCCACGGCGTCGTCACCGCCCCGGTGCACAAACCTTCCCTCGCCTCCGCGGGAGCCGGAGCCCGGGGCCACACCGAGATCCTGAAGGAGCTGAGCGGCGCACCGGAGGTGGGCATGCTCATGGCGGCGGAGCGCACGACGGCGGGCGGTCCGCTCCGGGTCCTCCTGGCCACCATCCACGTGCCGCTGCGCGCCGTGCCCCACCTCCTCACCGTGGAGCTCCTGGAACACCAGACGCGGCTGCTGGATGGCGCACTCCGGAGGGACTGGCGTCTGGACGGCCCGCGAATCGCCCTCTGTGCCCTGAACCCACACGCTTCCGACGGGGGCCTCTTCGGCCACGAGGAGCGCACCGTGCTGGAGCCCGCGGTCCAGGCGCTTCGCGACGAAGGACTGGACGTCACCGGCCCGCTCCCCGCCGACACCGTGTTTGCCAGGGCGCTGTCCGGTGCCTTCGACGCGGTGGTTGCGCCCTACCACGACGTGGGGATGGCCGCCTTCAAGACGGTCACCTTCGGGCGGGGCGTGAACGTGACGCTGGGACTCCCCTTCGTGCGCACCTCCCCGGACCACGGAACGGCGTTCGACCTCGCCGGCACAGGGCGCGCCGACGCCTCGTCCATGGCCGCGGCCATCCGCCTGGCCGGCCGCCTGGCACGGAACCGTTTTGACAGTGGTTCCGCCGGTGTCTAACCTACCTTCCCGGAACCCGTCCGACGCTCCACGGCCCGGGCGCGGGCCCACCCCCTGACGGTACGGATCCGGTGATCAAGCTTCAGCACGTCTCCAAAGAGTACCCCCGGCGAGGCTTCGCGCTGCGCGACGTCTCCTTTCACGTCCGCAAGGGGGAGTTCGCCTTCCTCACGGGGCATTCCGGGTCTGGGAAGTCCACGACGCTCCGCCTCATCCACATGGCGGACCGCCCCACCGAGGGGGAGGTGCGCGTCTCCGGTTTCTCGTCCTCGCGCGTGACGGAGCGCGACCTCTGGAAGGTGCGCCGGCGCGTCGGCTTCGTCTTCCAGGACTTCCGGCTCCTCCCGGGGCGCACCGCGCTGGACAACATCGTCTTCGTCCTGCAGGTCACGGGGACCCCCCGCAAGGATCTCATCCCCAGGGCGCAGCGCCTCCTGGCCCAGGTGGGTCTCTCACCCAAGGCGGGCGCGCTGGTGCACGAGCTCTCCGGCGGCGAGCAGCAGCGCGTGGCCATCGCCCGGGCGCTGGCCAACAACCCCTACGTACTCCTGGCGGACGAGCCCACGGGCAATCTGGACGAGCGCGCCACCCGCGGGATCATGGACCTCTTCCTGGACATCAACGCCAAGGGGACCACCGTGCTCATGGCCACCCACGATCTGGAGCTGGTGCGCGGCCATCCCAAGGCGCGGGTGTTCGAGCTGGACCACGGCCGGCTGGTCTACGACTCCCGGGCGGCATAGGAGCCGGCGGTGTACGCACTGAAAGAAGCTCTGGGGGCATTCCGCCGCGCACCGGTGCTCACCGGACTGGCGTCGGCGATGGTGGGGCTGGCCCTCTACGTGGTGGGGCTCTTCGGGCTGGCGGCGTACAACCTGGAGCTGGCGCTGGACGCGGTGGAGGAACGCGTGGAGATCGCCGTCTACCTCCACGACGACGCGCGGCAGAGCGAAATCGAGCTGGCGCAGCGCGAACTCGCGGCGCTCCCCGAGGTGCGGCGGGTGCGGTACGTCTCCAAGCGGGAGGCGCTGGAGCGCGCCCGGGCCGAGCTCACAGACTTCACCGAGCTCTTCACGGACCTGGAAACGAATCCCCTCCCCCAGTCGCTGGAGATCGAACTCTACCCCGGGATGCGCAGCCCCGAGACGGTGCAGCGGATCACGGAGCTGGCGCTGGCCTATCCCTTCGTGGAGGACGCCCGCTACGGACGCGACTGGGTGGACAAGCTCTTCACGCTCCGGCGCGTGGGCGCCGCCACCACGGCGGTGCTGGGGGCGGCCTTCGCCCTGGTGGCGGCGCTCATCATCGGTACCGCCCTGCGCATCGCCATCTTTGCGCGCCGCGACGAGATCTACATCATGCGCCTGGTAGGGGCCAGGAACAGCTTCATCCGTCGGCCGTTCCTCATCGAGGGTGCGCTGGCGGGCCTCCTGGGGGGACTGCTGGCGTGGCTGCTCACCTGGGGCACCTACCGGCTGGTATATGCGTATCTGTTCGAGATCGCATGGATTCCACCCTCCTGGGTGGCGGGTGGCCTCGCCGCCAGCGCGATCTTCGGCGCGGTGGCCAGCGCGCTCGCCATCCGCCGGCATCTTCGCGAGATCTGAGCCCGATGCGTGGTAGGATCCTGCAGGCGGCCGTCGTTGCGGCGGGGCTGGCACTCACGCTCCCGGCGCCGGGAGCGGCGCAGACGGACCTGCGCCGCCAGATCCTGGAGAGCCAGCGCCGCCTGGAGCAGATCCGTGCCGAACGCGCGCGGCTGGAGCGGGAGATGGAGGGTGTTCGGTCCCGCGTCCGCGACATGTCCGCCGAGCTGGCCAACATCGAGCGGCGCATCTCCGCGTCCCGCTCCGTTCTGGCGGAGCTGGAGTTCCAGGCCGACGCCACCACCCAGGAGATCGAAGAGACCACGCGGCAGCTGGTGCAGTCCCGCGAGCGTCTGGCACAGTCGGAGGCCATCCTCAACCGGAGGCTCAGGGACATCTACAAGATGGGGCCGCTGAGAACCGCACAGGTCCTCCTGGGCGCGTCGTCCTTCACCGACCTCATCAACCGGTACCGCTACCTCCGCCGCATCGCCGCGTTCGACCGCTCGCTCGTGGAGCGGGTGACGGAGCTGGAAGCACAGCTCGTGGAACGCAACGAGGAGCTGCAACAGCGGATGGCGGAGCTGGGAAGCCTCCGTCAGAACCGACTGGCGGAGGTGGCGCAGCTCCGCCGGGTGGAGGCCGAGCGGCAGCGGATGCTGGAAGAGTTCCGCGCCCGTGAGACCCGCACGCGTACCCGTCTGGAGCAGCTGGAGGCGGACGAGCAGCGGATGGCCTCGGTGATCGACGACCTGGAGGCGCGGAGGCGCGAGCTGGAGGCCCGGGGGCGTGCCGGGTCCATCGCCGATCCCACCCTCTCCGAGACCGACGCCGGGTCGCTGGACTGGCCTGTGGAGGGCGACCTCATCTACCGCTTCGGCACCGAACGCCGTCCCAACGGGACGGTCCTGCGCTGGAACGGTATCGGGATCCGGGCGCCGCCGGGAACGCCCGTGCGGGCCGTGCGCGCCGGGGAGGTGGTCCTGGCGGGTCCCTTCGAGGGCTACGGCCCCACGGTGGTCCTGAGCCACGGCGACGGTTTCTACACCCTCTACCTCTATCTGGAGGAGATCGGCGTGGTCCAGGGCCGTACCGTGGAGGCGGGTCAGGTGGTGGGCACCGTGGGCGGACGGGAGACGCCGGAAGGTCCGCACATCGAGTTCCAGGTGCGCGCGCCCACCGACGGCGGCTCCCCCAGGGCGCAGGATCCGCTGCGCTGGCTCAAACCCCGGGGGCGCTGATGCCGCTCCATCCGCTGGTGGGACACGACGCGAGCCGGCAGGCGCTGCTGGCGGCGCACCACCGCCGCGAAGTTCCCGCCGCGCTCCTCATCCAGGGACCGGCGGGCGTGGGCAAGCAACGCCTCGCCCTCTGGCTGGGGCAGCTCCTCCTGTGCGAGGCGCCGGGCGCGGACGGCCCGTGTGATGCGTGCAAGGCGTGCACGCTGGTCCTCCGGCTGGAACACCCGGACCTGCACTGGTACTTCCCGCTGGAGCGCCCCCGCGGTGCGTCGGGGGACCGCCTCGGCAGCGCACTGGAGGAGGCGCGGCGCCAGGCGCTGGAGGAGCGCCGCCGGGAGCCGGTGGTGCCGTCCTACCGCGACCATCTCGCCGCCTATTACCTCCCCATGGTCCAGACGCTCCGTCGCGCCGCACACAGCCGGGCCAGCATGGCGGACGGCCCCGTCTTCATCGTGGGTGAGGCGGAGGAGCTGGTGCCGCAGGAGGCCAGCCAGGAATCCGCCAACGCGATGCTGAAGCTCCTGGAGGAACCTCCGGGTGCGGCCCGATTCATCCTCACCGCATCGGAGCCCGGTCGCCTCCTGCCCACCATCCGCTCGCGTACCGTTCCGCTGCGGGTCCCCCCGCTGGAGACGGCAGAGGTGGCGTCGTTCCTGCGGGAGTACCGGGGCGTGGACGAGAAGACGGCCACGTGGGCGGCCCGGCTCGCCGAGGGCTCCATCGGACGGGCGCTGGCCTTCCTCCCCGACGACGAGGGGGAGCCCGGCCCCCTGGAGCAGCTCCGGCGCGCCGCCTACCGGGTGGTCCGGGCTTCGCTGGATCCGAGAGGTGGCCACCGAGACGGGCTGGCGCTGGAGCACGGATCGGTGCGGGCGCGGCGCCTGGCCGACCTCCTCTACTTCGTGGACGCGTGGCTCCGGGACCTGGGCGCCGTGGCGTCCGGAGCCGGAGACGCCGTGCTCAACCGGGACGCCGCCCAGGAGCTGGCGCGCCTCGCCGGGGAGGCGGCGATCCCACCCGCACACCTGGTGGCCGCGCTGGCCCGGGTGGACGAGGCCCGGGTGATGGCCCGGGGCAACGTGATGCCGCAGCTCGTCCTCAAGCAGCTCATGAACCGTCTCCATCGCCTCCTTCACACCCCCGCGGCCTGACGCGGCGGGGCTCGCCGGAGAAGACCCCATGTCGGACCCATCCAGCTCCCGTCTCACCCACGTGGATCCCGAAGGCCGGCCCACCATGGTGGACGTCTCGGCGAAGGACTGGACCCCCCGGCGCGCGGTGGCCGCCGGCCGCATCCGCATGCAGCCGGAGACCCTCGACGCGGTGCTGGAAGAGCGCACCCCCAAGGGCGACGTCCTGCGGGTGGCGGAGGTGGCGGGGATCATGGCGGGCAAGAAGACCGCCGACCTCATCCCCCTCTGCCATCCTCTCCCGGGCCTCACCGTGCGGGTGCGCCTCCATCCCGACCGATCCCTGCCGGGGTTGGTGGCGGAGGTGGAAGCTCAGGTGGTGGGACCCACCGGTGTGGAGATGGAGGCGCTCACCGCCGTCATGGGAGCCCTCCTCACCGTCTACGACATGGCGAAGGCCATCGACCGCACCATGACCATCGAGGCGGTGCGGCTGCTCCTGAAGGAAGGCGGGGCGTCGGGAAGCTGGGTGCGTCCCGAGGGTGCGTGAGGGGGGAGACGCCGCCGTCGGCTCGGACAGGCTCCTAGGACAGGCTCCTATGACCCCGCCGTCGCCCGGCGACGGGCGCTGGGGGCTACCGGCACGGTGAGGACCGCGCCCACACGGAGATAGCGGGGGCGCACCCCCGGATTCGCGGCGCGCAGGTCGGCCACGGCGACGCCGTACCGGCGGGCGATATGGGAGAGCGTCTCTCCCCGCCGCACCCGGTGCTCCACGAAGGTCACCCGCTCGTCCGGCGGGATCAGGGCGTAGCGCGTGCGGAACCGCGCCGCGGTCCCCGGCGGGACCCGCACCACCGCCGCCTCACCCGGCGGCGTCATCCCCCGCACGTACTGTGGGTTCAACCGCAGCACCTCGTCCTCCGGGACGCCCGCGGCGCGGGCCACCACGTCGAGGGTGGTGGCATCCGGCACCGTCACTTCCTCGAAGCTGAAGCGGTCCTCCTCTTCCGCCCGCGCGTAGCCGTGTGCGGCGGGACTCGAAGCCACGATGGCGGCGGCCACGAATTTGGGGACGAACGCGCGAGTCTCGCGGGGAAGGTGCCGCCGCACCTTCCAGTAGAGCGCGTCGGTGCGGGGCTCCAGCGGGGCGTGGCGGCGGAGGACGCGCTCCACGCGGGAGGGCCCCGCATTGT
>WGEM01000285.1 GCA_015492755.1 Gemmatimonadota bacterium
GCGTGTGGCGGCGGTGTGGACGGGGATGCTGGCGGCGGGCCTCATGGCCCCGACGCTCCTCGCGGCGCAGGAGCGGGTCACCCTGGACGAAGCCATCGAGCGGGCGCTCGGGCGCAGCCCGCAGCTCGCGCAGCAGGAGCAGGCGGTGGAGAACGCGGCGCTGGCGCAGCGCCAGGCGTGGGCGGCGTTCCTGCCCACGCTCACCGGCTCCACGTCCGGCTCGCTCCGGAGCTCCCGGGTCCTGGACCCGAATACCGGCGAGATCCGCGCGGGGAGCTCGGACTCCTACAGCGCCGGCATCTCCGCCCGGGTGGACGTGTTCCGCGGCGGCGCCCGCTTCGTGGAGATGGATCGCGCCGACGCCGACTACCGCGCCGCGGAAGCGCAGCGCGAGAGCCAGCGCTTCAACGTGGTCCTCCAGACCAAGAGCCTCTTCTTCGCCGCGCTCCGGCAGGACGAGCTCCTGGAGGTGGCCCGCCGGCGGGTGGAGCAGGCGCAGCAGAACATGGAGATCGTACGGGCGCGACGGAGGGTGGGTCAGGCCACCGTATCGGACTCCCTGAGGGCGCGCCTCGACCTGGTGAACGCCCAGCAGTCGCTCCTGGAAGCGGAGACGGAGCTGCGTGCCGCGCGCTTCGCGCTGGGCCGCCAGATCGGGGAGCGAGGTCCGGTGGCGGCGGTGCCGCCGGACGATCTGGATCCGCGTCCGCTGGGGCTCAGCGACGAGGAGATCCTCACTCTGGCGGAGGAGGCCTCTCCCGCGGTCCAGGCGGCGGCGTACAGCGCGGCTGCGGCGGCGGCGCAGGTGACGGCGGCGAAGACCCAGTACCTCCCGTCCATCTCGGTGAACAGCGGATACAGTTGGAACAACCAGCAGCGCTCCTTCCGCGGGGGCACCACCAGCTGGACCGTCGGGATCAACCTCTCCTACCCCATCTTCAACCAGTTCCAGCGGGAATCGAATGTGGATCGGGCGCAGTTCCAGCACCGCCTGGCGACGCTTCAGGAGGAGGACGCACGCCTGGCGGCGCGTCAGGAGGCGGACGCCGCGCTGCACGACCTGCGCACCGCGGAGCAGCGCATCGCCAACGCGAGGGAGGCGGTGCTGGTGGCGGCGGAGGACCTGCGGGTGGTACGGGAGCGCTACAGCGTTGGCGCCGCCACCATTCTGGACGTGCTGGTGAGCCAGGCGGCCGCCGATCAGGCCGACGCGGACCTGGTGTCCGCCCGGTTCGACTATCTACTGGCCCGGGCGCAGCTCGAGGCCATCCTCGGGAGGGAGTTGGAAGGGTGACGAACGACATCATTATCCGGACCGAAGGCCTCACCAAGCACTACGTGCTGGGGGCGGAAACGGTGAAGGCGGTGCGAGGCGTGGACCTGGAGATCCGCCGCGGCGAGTTCGTGGCCATTATGGGTCCGTCCGGGAGCGGCAAGTCTACCTTCATGAACATGATTGGCTGCCTCGACACGCCCACGGCGGGAAAGTACTGGCTCAACGGGCAGTTGGTGAGCGACCTCACCGACGATGAGCTGGCGCGGGTGCGCAACCGGGAGATCGGGTTCGTGTTCCAGACCTTCAACCTCCTGCCCCGTGCCACCGCGCTCCACAACGTGGAACTTCCGCTCATCTACGCGGGGGTGCCGGCCAGGGAGCGGCGGAAGCGGGCCATGGAGAAGCTGGAACTCGTGGGTCTGGGCGACCGGATGGACCACAAGCCGCCGGAGATGTCCGGTGGACAGCGCCAGCGGGTGGCCATCGCCCGCGCGCTGGTGAACGATCCGGCCCTCCTGCTGGCGGACGAGCCCACGGGGAACCTGGATTCGCAGACCAGCGCCGAGATCATGGCGCAGT
This sequence comes from Gemmatimonadota bacterium, assembly GCA_015492755.1. GTDB lineage: Bacteria > Gemmatimonadota > Gemmatimonadetes > Longimicrobiales > Gaopeijiaceae > S146-37. The sequence goes on from WGEM01000285.1 coordinate 1,856, forward strand.
TCGAGGAGCTGAACCGGCAGGGCCAGACCATCGTTGTGGTGACGCACGAGCACGACATCGCCGCCCACGCCCGCAGGCAGGTCCATCTCAAGGATGGGATCATCGAGCGGGACTTCTTCAACGAGCCGGCGGGGGCGGGCGTATGACCCCCCGGCTCCACCGGTGGGGACGCATGGCCCTGGGGGCGGCGCTCCTGCCGTCGTTGGCCCTCACTGGGGGGTGCGCGCGCCAGGAGGCCGACGCCACCGAGCCCAGGTATCAGACCGCCACCGTCGAACGGGGCGACCTGCGGATCACCGTGGAGGCCACCGGCGTGGTGGAGCCGGTGCGGGAGGTGGAGGTGAAGTCGAAGGCCTCCGGTGAGATCCTCCGGCTCCACGTGGACGTGGGCGACCGCGTGGATCCCGGCACCCTTCTCGCCGAGATCGACCCACGCGACGTGCAGAACCGCTACGACCAGGCTAAGGCGGACCTGGCGGTGGCCGAAGCGCGCATGGAGATCGCCGAGGCGCAACTGGATCGCTCCCGGCAGCTTCTGGAGGCGGGCGTCATCACGCCGCAGGAGCACGAGAACGCGCGACTGGAGTTCGCCAACGCGCAGGCGGCGCTGGTGAAGGCCCAGACGAACTTCGAGCTGGCGGAGCTGCAGCTCAACGACGTTCGGATCCGCGCGCCCATGGCGGGGACGATCATCCAGAAGAACGTGGAGGAGGGGGTGGTCATCCAGTCGGCTTCCGGCAACGTCTCCGGCGGCACGACGCTCTTCATCATGGCGAACCTGGACGACATGCAGGTCCGCACGCTGGTGGACGAGACGGACATGGGCCGCCTGGGGCCCGGGATGGCGGCCACCGTGACGGTGGAGGCCTATCCCGACCGCACCTTCCGCGGCGTGGTGGAGAAGATCGAGCCCCAGGCGCAGATCGAGCAGAACGTCACCATGTTCCCCGTGATCGTGAGCATCGACAACCGCTCGGGGCTCCTCAGGCCGGGCATGAACGCCGAGGTGGAGATCCTGGTGGATGAGGCGCCGGACGTGCTCCTGGTGCCCAACAACGCCATCGTCCAGACCAGCGATGTGGGACCGGCGGCGCTGGCGCTGGGGCTGGATCTGGAGTCCATCGACCTGACGCAGTTCATGAG
>WGEM01000286.1 GCA_015492755.1 Gemmatimonadota bacterium
CGCCAGCGCGCTCACCACCCTCCGCCGGGTAGCCAGCGGCACGTCACGTCTGGCGAGGAGCGCCTGCATGACGGGAACCGCCGGCGCTCCCAGTCGTGCCAGCGCGTCCAGCACCGCGGGGCGCACCGAGACCTCGTCGATGGTGGAGGCCAGCTCGTCCATGAGGTCCGTGCGGCCCAGGTCACCGATGGCGCGGGCCGCTGCCGCCCGCACGGCCGCGTCGTCGGCGGAGAGCCCCGAGCGAAGCTCATCGGTGACGTCCACACCGATGCGCCCCAACGCCACCCACGCCGCGCGGCGGACCTCGGCATCGGGGTGCTCCAGCCAGGGCCGCACGTCTCCCGGGCGTACGCCCGGCACACTCCCCGCCGCATCCAGCAGCGCAGCCAGCACCGCCGGATCCCGCTCGTCTTTCAGGCGCTCGGTGATGGCCACCGCGGCGAAGTCGTCGTCGTCGTGCTCGACCTGTGCCAGGACGGACGCCGCTTCGGCGCGAACCTCCGGAACCGGATGCGAGAGCATGGCAGCCGCCCGCGGCGCCGCATCGGAGCGCGGGAGCTGGCTCAGGAGCGAGGTGGCGAAGATGACCACCGTAGGCTCATCGTCCCGGAGCGCGCGGTCGATGACGTCCAGCGCCTCGCGACCCACCTGCAGCGGCGTGTCGCCGTGGCCGGTGAGATCCACGGCGTGCCGGGCCAGCGCCGATTCCAGTGCAGCCATGTATGTGGCGCGGTGTCGGGAATAAACTGCGAAGGCCGCCAGCGCGCACAGCACGGTGAGGAGGGGCAGGAGCTCGGCGCGCGTGGCCAGCGCCAGCGCAAACGCTCCGGCGGCGGCCTTCGAGAGGGGGCGCAGCACACCGCCGAGCGTGGCCACCGCCGCACTCTTCACCTTGCCGGGGAAGGGCAGGAGCGAGACCTGCTCCACCGGCTTCTGGAGCGAATGCTGTAGTACGTCGTCCAGCACCTGGAGCCCCGCCAACGCCCCCACGCCTCCCGCCACCGCGGCGCCGGCGGACGCGAACGCCAGCGCCCCCGCCTGCAGCATCGCGGCGAAGGACACGCCCAGCTTCGGAAGGAGGACGCGGGAGGCCCAGAACTGCACGAGGAGCGTACCGATTCCCACCGCCGTGGACATGAGCCCGTAGATGGCGGTGATGCGGTCGCGGGTGAAGGACTCCTGTAGCGCGATCTTGAGCTGGAGGTCGATGAGCGTGCCGGTGAGCGTGAGCGCCACGAGGCCGGCCGCCAGAAGACGCAGGAGTTTCTCGTTGGCCAGGGCGCGGAAGCCACGGGCGGCGCCGGTGACGAAGGCGTGCACCGCCCCCAGGTCGACGGTCTCCTCGTCCTCTTCCCGCTGCGGTTCCGGCACCCACCAGAGGAAGGGCAGGGCCCCCAGGAGGAGGACGACCGACGCCAGGAGAAGCGCCTCGGTGCCCCACCGCACCGCCGCCGGCGCCACGGCGGCACCGCCGAGGATGGCACCCACCGACGCACCCATCCCGATGAGGGGCAGCAGCCGCTTCGCCTGTCGCCCGGTGAGAAGATCACTGGCGTAATCCCAGGCGTGGGTGATCACCAGGACCTGCACCGCGCTGATCCAGAGATAGATGATGAACGCGGTACGGGGGTCGGCCCGGAAGAGCGCCCAGCACGCCAGGACCGAAGCGGTGAGCACCGCCGTCAGGCGCACGGCGAGGCTCCTCCGTGCGGTGCCCGCGATGACCCCGGCGAAGGTGATGGCGGTGAGCGCTGTGAGGAGCGCGGCGGCGATGATGGCGTACGGAATGAGTTCGGCGGGATACTCCGAGAGGAAGAGCCCGTTCTTCACCGACGAGAGCAGCGTGGTGTTGGCGGTGTTCAGCAGAAGGAAGCCACCGAGAACCGAGAGGGTGCGGCCTTCTCCCGCCCGCAGGTGCAGCGCTCCGGCCAGGGCGTTCAGCGGCGTGAACACGCGACGGGGCTCAGAGGCTCACGCGCAGCACGACCGAGAACTTCTGGTCATCGGACTTGGCGCCGGGTGGAGGCACGGCGTCGTGCAGGTATTCGTGCTCCAGCGCCAGCGAGAGATTCGACAGGAGTCTCGTCGACGCGGAGTTGGTCATCTCCAGCACGTAGTCGCGGATCCGGGTGAACTCGGGTTGGACAAAGGTGACGTGCTGAACTCTGGCACCCGAAGCGAAAGCGTAGTCCCACTTGAAGCGCAGACTCCAGCGGAGCGCCGTGCTGGTACCCTCCTCGGCGGAACCTTCCTCCAGCGCGAAGTTCTCGTGGTCCAGGAGGGTCGCGGCGCTGAAGGAGGCCTTGTTGGCGTCGGGGTCGGCGCCGCGCCAGAAGGTCCACTTGGCACCCAGGCCGCCGTTCATGCGGAGATCGAGTTTGCGGATCTGATCCCGCGTCCCGTTGACGAAGACGAAGGGACTGAAGTCGCTCTCCGGCTTCCAGTCGAACTTCACGCTCCCGCGCTGGTCGTCGGCGATGACGCGGTCGTCGCTCTTCCCGTAGCGCACCAACGCCGAGACTTCGAACTCGAACCGGTCGGTACGCAGGTGCGTGAGGGACGCGCCGGTGCGCAGGATACCGAACGAGCTGTTTCCGCGGGCACCGTTGAAGCCCAGCTCGAGTTGAGACCGCCACGCATCTACCTCCTGCGCCTCTCCCCGGGCGGTGAGCACGAGCGCGGCCACGGAGAGGAGCGTGAGCACCCGGGAGTACGGTTGGAACATGGATTCGACGGGTAGGGCGGTGAAGGGGGATGGCGTCACATGCCGCCAAGCTTCACATCGGGGCTGGGGTGTGCAACCTCTTGCTGCCCTCCTCGAGGCGTCGGAGGGTGATCTTTCCCCCCGGCCTGCCGACACTTGCAGGGGGGGCCCGCCCGCCGGGGCGGGACCACGGCGTGAAAACGACCCGGGCTCGGCGGTGGAGCCCTCGGCGGGTGGTGTGCGCCGGGGCTCTGGGACGGGCGCGCCCGGACGCGTACCTTTTTCGATGACGTCACAGCGCAGGCACTGGGTCAGAGACATGGGCCCGGGGAGAAGGCATCATGAGTGAGCGAGTCACGGGGGCGTTTCCAGGCGGACCTCGAAAGCGGGTCACCGGGAAGGTTCGCAGCGGACCACCGCGGCTCGCACGGGTCGAGGAGATCGAGGAGCGCCGCGCAACTCGCTCCTCCCACCGGAGGCGGCGGCGCAGAGTCAAACGAGCCGTCTACGGTCTGGTGGTTTCGCTGGTTGTGGGCGGCGGAGTGGGCGTATGGCTGGGGCTCCGCAGCCGCGCGACGCTGGAGGAGGTGCGCCAGGAGATGGCGGCCAGTAAGCGGGCGTCCGCGAGCGATCTCCTGGGTCTGGGGGACGTGGACCTCTCCGGCGAGATCAACCGCACGCTCCTGGAGCTGTGGCGTATGGAGGACGTGGAGTACCTGAGGAACCGTCGCTGAGGAGCCGAGGGACGTTGAGTCCGAACAAGAGACGTGGCTGGCAGGACGCCATCGCGGCGGCGCCCGCACGGGCGCGGATCCTGGTTGTGGATGACGAAGCGGAGGTGCGCAAGAGCCTTCAGCGCCTCGTGACGCGCTTCGGGTACACCGCGAAGAGCGCCGCCTCCGCCGAGGAAGCGGACCGGTTGCTGGGACAGGAGCGCTTCGACGTCATGCTCCTGGACATCGAACTTCCGCGGATGAAGGGGGTGGAGTTCCTCAACTGGGCGCTGAAGCGCGATCCCGAGCTGGCGGTGATCATGCTTACGGGCCTGGATCTCCCGGAGGTGGCCATCGAATGCCTCGACTCCGGTGCGCGGACCTACCTGGTCAAGCCGGTGGAAGTGGAGTTCCTCCGCCTCGCCCTCCGCGACGCCCTGGCGATGCGCCGCATCCTGGTGGAGCGGAACGACCTGCTGGAGCGCTGGCAGTAGCCGATCCCCCTGGCAGGCTCGCCGCCGAAGCCGCATTCTCCCCTCCACATCGTTCGGATACTCCAGGTCTCGACGCCGACGGAGCTCGGCGGGAGGGAGAGCTCATGTCCATCTGGTTCCGTGCCGCCGCACCGCCCGACGCGCGTGCGCCGCGGCTTCGTTGGGTGCGCCGGCTGGCGGGGGCGGCGCTGGTCGCGTCCCTTGGCGTATGCGCCGAGGGTCCCGCATCCGAGCCGGCGGACCTCGTGCTCCGGGGCGGCACCGTCCTCACCGTGGATCCCGACGTGCCCGACGGCACCGCGCTGGCCGCGCGGGACGGTCGAATCGTCGCGGTGGGCTCCGACGGCGACATCGACCGTTACGTCGGGGAGCACACGGAGGTCATCGACCTGGACGGAGCCACCGCGATTCCCGGCTTCATCGAGGGTCACGGCCACTTCATGGGGGTGGGGCGCTCGATGCTCCAGCTCAACCTCACCACCGCCACGAGCTGGGACGACATCGTGGCCATGGTGGCCGATGCCGTGGCGGAGGCGGAGCCGGGCGAACTCATCACCGGCCGGGGCTGGCACCAGGAGAAGTGGACCGCCCGTCCCCAGCCCAACGTGGACGGCCTCCCCTTCCATCATGAGCTGAGCGCCGTCTCGCCGGACAACCCGGTGATCCTGATACACGCCAGCGGTCACGCCACCTTCGCCAACGCCAGGGCGATGGAGCTGGCGGGCATCGACCGCAATACGCCCGACCCTCCCGGCGGCGAGATCGTGCGGGACGCCCGGGGCAACCCCATCGGCGCCTTCCGGGAAACCGCGTCGGGGCTGCTGGCGCCTGCCCGGCGGGGGGCAGTCGCCCCCGAGCCGCGTCGCGTGGCGCTCCTGGCGCAGGAGGAGGCCTTCCGGAAGGGCATCACCTCGTTCCACGACGCCGGCACCAGCTTCCGCACGGTGGATCTCTACCGTGATCTGGTGGACGACGGGTCGCTGAAGATCCGGCTCTACGTGATGATCCGCTCCGATAACGACGATCTGGCGGAGCACATGGCCGAGTACCGCATGGTAGGCTACGGCGACCGCCTCACCGTCCGGGCGCTGAAGAAGTCCATCGACGGTGCGCTGGGTTCGCACGGCGCGTGGCTCCTGGAGCCCTACGCCGACCTGCCCACGAGCACCGGGCTCAACACCACCCCGCCCGAGGAGATCCGGGAGGCGGCGCGCCTGGCCATGGAGCACGGCTACCAGCTCAACGTGCACGCCATCGGGGACCGTGCCAACCGGGAAACGCTGGACATCTTCCAGGAGGCGTACGAGGCGGCGGGTCCCGGTGACTACCGCTGGAGGGTGGAGCACGCGCAGCATCTCCACCCCGACGACATCCCCCGCTTCGCGGAGCTGGGGATCATCGCCTCCATGCAGGGGGTCCACGCCACCTCCGACGGTCCGTGGGTCATCGCCAAGCTGGGCGAGAAGCGGGCCAGGGAGGGCGCCTACGTCTGGCGCAGCCTCATCGACTCCGGCGCCACGATCATGAACGGCACCGACGCGCCGGTGGAAGACGTGGATCCCATCCCCAGTTACTACGCCAGCGTCTCGCGCATGATGGCCAACGGGGAGCGCTTCTTCCCGGAGCAACGCATGACGCGCCGTGAAGCGCTGGAGTCCTACACCATCAACGGTGCCTACGGAGCCTTCGAGGAAGACCTCAAGGGGACGCTCACACCGGGCAAGCTGGCCGACATCACCGTACTCTCACAGAACCTGCTCACCGTGGAGGAGGAGCGCATCCCCGAGACGCGCGTCCTCTACACCATCGTGGGCGGCGAAGTGGTCTACCGCGTCGAAGGACACTGAACCATGGACCCTGCGACACCTGCCGACGAACAGCGCCCCGGAGCCTTCGATGAGGGCGCGCTCCCCGACATCCTCGCCGTCATCGAGAGCGCGAAGGCGCGTGG
>WGEM01000287.1 GCA_015492755.1 Gemmatimonadota bacterium
CTCCAGCCCCACCTCCTCCAGCGTCCGGGCCAACGGGGCGAAGGACGTGGCCAGCGTCCACGCCAGTACCGCGCCCATGACGGCCGCGCCCACCGTGGATCCGATCTGACGGAAGAACTGCGACGCGCTGGTGGCCTGACCCACCATCCGCACGTCCGCCGCGTTCTGGATGGCCAGCGTGTACAACGGCATCCCCGGTCCGAGGCCCAGCCCGCAGAGCACCATGTACGCCGTGACGGTGGCGTACGAGACGCCGGCGTCCATGCGCGCCATGAGGATCACCGCCATGAGAAAGAGCACGCCACCACCCACGATGAGGGGGCGGTAGCCGGTGCGGTTCACCCAACGCCCCGCCAGCGTGGCGCTGAACACGATCCCCATGGAGAAGGGAATCAGCGCCAGCCCCGCCCGGGTGGCCGACACGCCCAGGACGTTCACCAGGAAGAGGGGCAGAAATATGGTGATGGACATGAACGACGCACCCATGAAGAAGGTGGCGGCGTTGGTGCGGCGGAAGACGGCGTCCCGGAAGAGCGCCGGGTCCAGGATCGGCCCGGTGGCGCGCGTGGTGCGGACGGCAAACGCCGCCAGGAGCGCGCAGCCCAGAACGAACAGTCCCGGCGTGAGCCAGTCGCCTCCCGGCACCGCAGGCGGCCACCAGGGATGCGTCCGCTTGTCGATCTGGAGCGAGAGGACGAAGGGCACCAGACCCGCCACCAGGAGCACCGCGCCGGGAAGGTCGGGTGGCGTCTGAGGGCCGATGGGATCGAAGCGGGGCATCCGGCGGACGACGAACCAGAGCGCCACCGCCCCCACCGGCATGTTCACCAGGAAGACCCACCTCCATCCCGAGATCCCCGGAACCAGTCCACCGGCGTGGTCGGCCAGGAGTCCCCCCAGCAGGGGGCCCAGCACCGAGGCGATGCCGAAGACAGCGCCCACGAAGCCCTGGTAGCGCCCACGCTCCGCCGGCACGAAGAGGTCGGCGATGACGATGAACGTCATGGCGAAGAGCCCTCCGCCTCCCGCCCCCTGGATCCCCCGGAAGAGCACGAGCTGGTTCATCCCGTCGCCGATGAGGGGGAGGTCTCCGGCGATCCCCGCCAGCCCGCAGAGCGCCGAGCCTGCAAGGAAGAGGCCGATGGCGCCCAGCGTCACGTACTTGCGGGGATAGGTGTCCGCCAGCTTCCCGTAGATGAGGGAGAGCGAGGTGGACGCCAGGAGGTAGGCGGTGGCCACCCACGCGTAGCGCTCCACACCGTGGAGATCCTCCACCACCCGCGGCAGCGCCGTAGCCACCACCGTCTGGTCCAGCGCGGCCAGGAAGAGCGCCGCCAGGATCGACAGGAACACCACCGCCCGGTCCCGGTCCGAGACCGGGGGCAGCTCCTGGCTCTGCCTCCCGGAGGAGGGGGATGCGGGCTCACTCATGGCGGCCCAAGATGGCGAAGGGGTCAGCGCCCCGCAGCCATCCAGCGGAAGAACCACTCCAGGAGCGCCGCGTCGCTCTCACCGGGAAGCGCCTCGGTGCCCACCTCGCCCACGCGCTCCACCGTGAGTGGCTGCGTGTAGGTGCGCTCGCCCACCGTCATGGTGAGCGTGTAGACACCCGGCTCCACCAGCGGGGCCCCTCCCCCGCCGCCGAAACGCCGGAAGAGCGACCCGAGGCTGGCGTCGGGAACGATGAGCGAGACCAGCGTAAGCATCCGGCCGAAGTTGAAGCCTCCGCCGCCTGAGCCCGGCGGTGTCTCGCCGGGACGCTCTCGGAAGGCCTCCGGATCGCCGCCGAAGCCTCCTCCTCCGAAGCCTCCGAAGGGGAAGCCGGTGGCCTCGCCGGTGAGGCGCTGGATGATGGGCCGCAGTTCGTTCTCCGACCAGCCCGCCTCCAGAAGCGAGTCCTGCACCTCCAGCGCGCGGGCGCGGATACGCTCCTGCTCCTTCTTCGCATAGGGCCCCGGCTCCTCCGGCTCGGGCTGCGGCCCGCGGAGATTCCAGGTGACGCGGTTGAGTCCGGCGCGGCTGCCGCCCCGCAGAGTCTGGACGGTGTCGCCCTCCGGACCTGTCACCACGATGTTCACGCGCGACCCCGCCGCAACCC
>WGEM01000288.1 GCA_015492755.1 Gemmatimonadota bacterium
AGCCCGGACCTGGGGCTCACGGTGCTCTTCGGGACGCGGTTCGGAGGGAAGTAGCCCGAACGCCGAAGCTGCGCCTGAGCGCGAGGCGGGCCGCGTGGTATCCGCACATCCCATGCACACCTCCGCCGGGGGGCGTGGCGGCGGAGCAGACGTACACGTGCTCGAGGGGGGTGCGCCAGCCCCGCGATCCCCACCGGGAGGGTCCGAAGAGGCGCGCCCACGTCTGGAGCCCCCCGCCCGGGTCTCCCCCCACCAGGTTGGGATTCCACGCCTCCAGGTGGGAGGGTGTGAGCACCCGGCGCGCCAGGATCCGGTCCCGGAAGCCCGGCGCGAAGGTCTCGATCCGTCGCTCCACGGCCTCCGTGAGGTCGCCCGTCCAGCCGTTGGGCACGTGGGCGTACGCCCAGGCGGTGTGGCCACCCGGCGGGGCCCGCGTGGTGTCGAAGAGCGAGGGCTGGGCCAGGAGCAGGAATGGTGGGTCGGGGGCGCGACCCTGGAAGGGCGCCCGCTCCGCTGCTGCCACCTCCTCAAAGGATCCCCCCACGTGCACGGTGATGGCGTCGGCGCAACCGGGGTCCAGCCAGGGGATGGGACCGTCCAGCGCCCAGTCCACCTTGTACGCCCCCGGACCGTGGGGCCAGCGCGCCTCCCGCCGGACGGCGCGCGCGCCCACCCGGGGCTCGAGCAGGCGCGCCACGGTGCGGGGCGAGAGATCCAGGATGACGGCCCGCGCCGCCGGAAGCTGTTGGAGGTTGGTCACCTCGACGCCGGTGCGGAGCTCGCCCCCCAGCGCGTGGAGATGCGCGGCCAGCGCGCGTGTCAGCGCTCCGGCGCCCCCCCGCGGAACGGGCCACCCCACCGCGTGCGCCGCCGCCAGGAGGACCACGCCGTACGCGGCGCCCGGTCCCCGCTCCAGCGGTAGCGCCGCGTGGGCGGCGTTGCCCGCCAGGAGCGCCCGGGCCTCCGGCGTCCGGAAGCGCGCCGCCAGCGATCGCGCGGAGCGGAGGCCCACGCCGGCAAACCGCGCCATGAGGAGGGGAGCGCGCGGGGGACGCGCCGGTGCGTCCAGGACGTGCGTCACGAAGCGGTCCCAGTGGCGGACGAAGGGGTCCACGAGCCGCCGGTACACCGGACCGTCGGCGCCCAGCGCGCGCGCCGTCTCGTCCAGGTGGTGGTGCGCCAGCACGGCGCGCTCCGGCGCCAGCGCGTGGGCCACCGGCGCGCGGCCGTGGGCCCACACGAGCCCGTAGCGTTCCAGCGGGAGCGCGCGGAAGAAGGGCGACGCCGCCCCCAGGGGATACACCGCCGACGCGGTGTCGTGGAGGAAGCCCGGGAGCGTCGCCTCCTCGGTGCGCGCGGCGCCCCCCGGCTCCGGCGCGCGCTCCAGCACCAGTACCGAGAAGCCGTGGCGCGCCACCTCGATGGCGGCGGCCAGCCCGTTGGGGCCCGCCCCCACCACCACCGCGTCGTAGCTCAAGGCCCCCGGTACGGCGCTCCGAAACGCAGCAGGACGGTGCTGGTGCCTCCGCCGGGCAGGAGCGTCACCATGTAGAGGCGGTCGTACTCCATCTCCTCGATGGGTGGGCCCGGGTCGCCTCCCAACGCGGCCACGAGCTGGGGCGTGGTGTTGCTGTGCCCCACCACCAGGTGCCGGCCCGACATCGACCGCAGCGCTCGCGCGAAGCCTTGCAGATCCCGCGGGTCGTAGCTCTCGATCGCCAGTCCCAGCGCGTCGGCGGTGGGACGCGCTGTGGCGATGGTGCGTTTGTAGTTCGTGGAGTGGATGCGGGTGAGCCCCGCGTCGGCCAGCATCCGGGCCACGAGGCGGGCCCGCTCCTCGCCGGCCCGGGAAATGGGGGGATCATCCGTGCCGTCCTCGGCGCGCTCGGCGTGGCGCACCAGGAAGACCACCACCGGATCGGCATTCTGGGCGGAGGCGGGGGGGACCACCGTGGCGAGCGTCGACAGCGCGGCGAAGGCGGCGAGCAGGGTGATCCGGAGCGGCGTGCGGTGCATGGCTCCTCCAGGACGGGATGCGCGGATGGGTGAGGAGCGCACGCTACCTCCGGGAGGGATGGTGCGAAAGTGGCGCGGTGCGTCGGCGCGGTGGTCCCACTCCCGCAAACAGCCCCGCAGCGGGATGGGCGTCCTCAGGGGGCTCACCGTGACTCCCCCCGCCGGGGGGCAACCCACGGCCCCCTGTGGTGTATCCATAAGGCAAGGCGCGGTCCCCGCATGGCGGGGGCTGTGCCGGCTGTCGAGAGCAGAGGGTGCGAGTGAGGATCGCCGTGGGTCTTCGGGCCCGCGGAGGAAAGTCCGAGCTGCGCAGGGCAGGGTGCCGGGTAACACCCGGGCGCCGGAAGGCGACGGAAAGTGCAACAGAGAGCAGACCGCCGATGGCCGCGCCAGCGGCACAGGCAAGGGTGAAACGGTGCGGTAAGAGCGCACCGGGCTCCTGGTAACAGCGAGCCGCACGGCAAACCCCACCCGCAGCAAGGCCAAATAGGGGACGAGGAGTGGCCCGCTCCGCCTGAGTCCCGGGTAGGCCGCATGAGGCTGCCGGTAACGGCAGTCCCAGATGAATGATCCTCCCCCGCAAGGGGACAGAACTCGGCTTATTCCGCGCCCTCGCGCCGCCCCGTCCGCCTCCGGTGGGCGGGGCGGTTCGTCGTCGGGAGGTGCCTCCGGAGGCCTGGTTCACGCTTGACCCCGGCGGCGGTTTCGCGATCTTGATCTCCCCGCGCCTGTAGCTCAGCTGGATAGAGCGCATGCCTCCGGAGCATGAGGTCGCAGGTTCGAGTCCTGCCAGGCGCATGAGACCCGGGGTCCCGACACGGGGCCCCGGGTCTCGTCGTTCGGAGCGCGGCCTCGAACGTCAACCGGGGCGGGTGAAGATGGTACAGCCTGTGGAGGCAGAGGGGGGCACGCCTCGCAGAGGGATGAGGGTACGGCTGCAGCAGAGCAGTGACCTGGCCCTGAGCTGGTCAGGCGCATCGGCGTGTCTTCCACCGGAACGCATCGAGGTCAGTGCGCCTGACCTCCGCAGCACTTCTTATACTTTCGCCCGCTCCCACATGGGCAGGGATCGTTCCTCCCGGGTCCCGCCGGAGCCGATGCGGGCCGGCGGGCCGCCATCTCCCGGGAGAACCGCTCCCGGTAGATTCCGACACCGATCTGGGCGTACTCCATCATCGCCCGAGGGAAGATGTCCCGGACCACTCTCGTCATCTCCTCAAGGGTGGTCCCGGGTGCAGCGAGCTCCTCCACGCACCTCTCCGCCAGGTGGCGAGAAGCGAAATAAAAGAGGACCATCGCTGCGGCGGCTACGTCGTCAGCCATCTCCTCGGTAAGGCACACGTCCCATGTCTCGGCCAACCAGCGATGACCGATCATGAACCCCCGGGACCACGCCGCCACCGGCGCATCGTCTTCCAGGTTCGCCATGAGGTCGTCGCGGAAGGCACAGTCCCGCGGCAGCCGAGGGACACCCATCTGCACCGGCTCCACGATCTCGTTGTACAGGTCCATGAGGCTCGCGATGATGCCTTCGGCCTCCTCCCAGGTGTCGAACTCCGGTTCCTCGTCTCCAAAGACGAAGGGGACCCACTCCGACGGCTTCACCAGGTCCGGGGCACACGCGACGCTGAACAGGAACCCCTGGACCTCGCCCAGGGAGAGGGTCCCTTCAGGCCGATCCGGGTGAGCCAGGAAGGCTCTCAGGGCCGCTCGTCGATCCGAGGATAGGGGTCTGGCACGTGGCATCGGAGGGCCGGAGGGGGGTGGTGGGTTGTGCATCCAGCCGATGAAAGCAGGATAACACTCAGGAGGTCCCACGGACACCCGCCCTCGGAAGGTTCCCATCGCGAACCGATTTGCCCTCCTCTCCCTCCTTCTAGCCATTGCGTTCGGAAGCCGCGACGGCGCCGGGGACGCCGCTGAGCGCTCGCCCCCGGAGGACTCCGCGAAGGAGCCCATCCATGTCTCCGGCTTCGCGTCCTCGGGTGCGGTGTGCTGCGATCCCGAAGCCGACGTGTACCTCGCCAGGGTGCGGATCTTCTTCGTGG
>WGEM01000289.1 GCA_015492755.1 Gemmatimonadota bacterium
AGGGGGTTGGGCCGCTGGAAGACCATCCCCACCTCCATGCGAAGCCGGGCCAGCTCCACCGACGGCTCCAGGATATCCTGGCCCAGCACCCGAACGCTTCCGGTGGTGCGCACGTAGTCGCCCAACCGCTCGTTGATGCGGTTGATGCTCCGCAGCAGCGTGGACTTCCCGCACCCCGAGGGTCCGATGAGCGCCGTCACCGACCCCTGGCGCACGTTCAGGTCCACGTCGTAGAGCGCCTGGAAGTCGCCGTACCAGAGGCTAAGCCTCTCCACCTCGATGGCGTACTCGCCGCCGTGCGCCTCAGCCAAAGCGTCCCTCCACGTAGTCCCGCGTGCGCGGATCGTGGACCTCGCCGGTGAAGAGTTCCTCGGTGGGGCGCACCTCCACCACGGTGCCGTCCAGGAAGAAGGCGGTGCGGTCGGCGAGACGCCGCGCCTGCTGCACCAGGTTGGTCACCATGATGATGGTCACCTCCTCCTTCAGCTCCCGGAGCACGTCCTCGATGCGCATGGTGGTCACCGGGTCCACCGCGATGGAGAACTCGTCCAGAAGCAGGAGCTCCGGGTCCTGTGAGAGCGCCCGGGCGATGGTGAGGCGCTGTTGCTGCCCCCCCGAGAGGAGGCTTCCCAGCGCGTGGAGGCGGTCCTTCACCTCGTCCCAGAGCGCCGCACGGGTGAGGCATCGCTCCACGATCTCGTCCAGCGCTTCCTTCTCCTTCACACCCCGCAGCCTGGGTGCCAGCGCCACGTTGTCGTAGATGCTCATGGGAAGCCCTACCGGCAGGGGGAAGACCACCCCGATCTTGCGGCGGAGCGCGTAGACGTTCTTCACGTCGGCGATGTTGCGCCCGTCGAAGAGGATCTCGCCCTCCACCCGCATTCCGTCGGTGAAGAGCTCCATCCGGTTGAGCGCACGCAGAAAGCTGGTCTTCCCCGCGCCGGCGGGCCCGATGATGCCGAAGATCTCGTTGGGATAGACGTCGAGGCTCACCCCCGAGAGCACCACGTCGTCGCCGTAGCCGATGCGCAGGTCGCGCACCGAGAGCTTCGGCTCGGGGCTCACCACTTCTTCTTCCCCCGCAGGTACATCCGAAACCCGATGGAGAGGGCGTTCATCACCAGCACCAGGGAGATGAGTACCAGCGCCGTGCCGTACTTCAGCTCATCGGGCATCCCCGGGATCTGGTTGGAGATGACGAAGAGGTGCATGGAGAGCGCCATCGTCTGATCGAAGATCCCCTGCGGGAGAAAGGGGAGGAACATGGCGGCGCCGGTGAACATGATGGGCGCCGTCTCGCCGGCGGTGCGCGAGACCTCCAGGATCACGCCGGTGAGAATGCCGCTGATGGAGTTGGGCAGCACCACCGTACGGATGGTCTGCCACCGGGTGGCCCCCATGCTCCAGCACGCCTCACGGAAGGCCATGGGCACCGACTGCATCGCCTCGCGCGTGGAGACGATGACCACCGGGAGCGTCATGATGGCCAGCGTGAGGCTGGCGGCCAGAATGCTGGCGCCGAAGCCGGCGAAGATGACGAACGCCCCCACGCCGAAGAGCGCGTGCACGATGGACGGCACGCCGGCCAGGTTGATGATGGCCAGGTTGATGCCGCGGGTGAGCCAGTTGTCCGGCGCGTATTCGGAGAGATAGATCGCCGCCGCCACGCCCACCGGGACCGACGCCACAAGCGCCACGCCCACCAGCCACATGGTCCCCACCAGCGCAGGCAGGATGCCTCCTTCCTTCATCCCGTTGGTGGGCATGGTGAAGAGGAACTCCCACGAGATCACCGGCCCGCCCTTCACCACCAGCACGCCCAGAATGAGGAGCACCGGAACGATGAGGATCACCGTCATGAGCCCGAAGAGTACCTTCACCAGCCACTGGATGCGGCGGTTGCGGGCGTCCAGCGCGGTGGCCTCGAACATCAGCGCTTCCCTCCCCCGCCGCGCACCACGATGTCGGCGGTGAGGTTGATGAGGAAGGTCACCAGGAAGAGGAAGATCCCGATGGTGAAGAGCGCACGGTAGTGATCGGAGCCCACCGGCGCCTCACCCAGCTCCGCGGCGATGGTGGCGGTGAGCGCCCGCACCGAGTC
Source organism: Gemmatimonadota bacterium (assembly GCA_015492755.1). Lineage (GTDB taxonomy): Bacteria > Gemmatimonadota > Gemmatimonadetes > Longimicrobiales > Gaopeijiaceae > S146-37. Next base: position 2,102 of record WGEM01000289.1, read on the forward strand.
GAAGACGCTGGTGGGGATGTGGATGGCGTGGCCGCTGGCCATGAGCACCGCCATGGTTTCGCCGAAGCCACGGCCCACACCCAGGAGCACCGCCGCCAGGAGCCCGTTCTTCGCCGCCGGGAGCACCACGCGGCGGATCACCTGCCATCGGGTGGCGCCCATCGCCTCCGCCGCTTCCCGGTAGGAGTCGGGCACCGCCTTCAGCGCGTCCTCGGCGATGGTGGTCATGATGGGCGCCGCCATGAGCCCCAGGATGATCCCCGAGTTCAGCACCCCCAGACCCACCGGCACGTCGAAGATGTCGATGATGAGCGGGTTCATGATGGCCAGCCCGATGAAGCCCCACACCACCGAGGGGATCGCCGCCAGGAGCTCCACCAGGACCTTCAGGACCTCACGGGTCTTCCCGGTGGCGAACTCGGCGATGTAGATCGCCGCGCCCAGCGAGAAGGGGACCGAGACCAGCATGGCGAGCCCCGTTACCGAGGCGGTCCCCGCCATCAGTGCCAGGATCCCGTACGTGGGGTTGTTCACCGACGTGGGGCGCCAGGCGGTGGAGGTGAAGAACTCCACCGGGTCCATGGGCCCCAGGATGAAGCCCAGGCCTTCCCGGGTGATGAAGACGAAGATCCCCAGGATGAAGACGATGGCGGAGATCCCGCCCAGAAAGACGAGCCCCGCCACCAGACGGTCCACGTACCAGTCCAGGCCGCGGGCGTCCAGGTCGGAGACGGCCGCGGCTCCGGCCCCTCCTCGCTCAGCGGGCATCCGGGCCTGCCAGAGTGGTCATGAGCTCCTGGACCCGCACCGCCACCGCCCGGTAGACCTCCTCCAGCGCCTCCGGCGAGAACCCGTCCGGAAGATCCAGAGACCAGTCCAGCACCACGGTGCGGAAGGGTACCTCCTTGATCTCCTCGCGCACCCCGGGGTCCAGGCAGACGATGACGTGGTAGTGTCTCGCCTGGTCGTCGATGGCCCGCACCGGCGTGGGACGGAGATCCTTCACGTCCAGCCCCTTGGCGTCCATGAACTCCAGGAGGGCGGGCTCCAGCCCGTCCGCCGGTTCGATGCCGGCACTGGCGTACGTTCCGCTCTCCGGATAGGCCTTGCGGGCGTACGCCTCCGCCATGAGGCTGGCCCGGTCGTTGCGCCGTCCCACGAAGAGGATCCGGAATACCCGGGGCTCACGGGGCTGGCCGGTGAGCCAGAAGACGGTCTGCTCAGCGACGTTGGAGGCCTGCCCCGCCACACGCCGGATGATGACGGCGATCCGCAGGAGCCCGAAGACGTCACGAAGCGGGTGCTGGCGGCCCTCGCCCACGTCCAGAAGCTCCGCCATGACGGCGCGGAGCGTGTGGTCGAGCTGTCGCTCCAGCCCGTAGACCTTCTTCGCCTCCTCCACGTTCTCGTCGTGGAAAGCCGCCAGCGCCTGCCCCAGCGACTGGCGCGCCTGGTGCCCCAGAGCCTCCAGGTCGTGGGCCACACTGGGGGGGAGCGGCGCCTTGAGCTGCGCCACCTCGCGGCCGATGGTGCTGGCGTAGTCCCCCACCCGCTCCAGCGCCACGTTCAGGCGGAGTACCGCCGACGCGAAGCGCAGGTGGCCGGCGCTGGGGGCGTGGCGCACGATGAAGGCGTGAACCAGGTGGTCGATGTCCTCGATGCGGCGGTTCACCTGCTTGTCGCCGAGGATCACGTTGTTGGCCAGGTCCACGTCGCCTGTGAGGAGCGCCTCCACGGCGCAGCGCATCTGCTCCTCCACCAGTCCGGAGACCTTGCGGAGCTTGCGGCGGATCTCGTTGAGATCCGCCTCCATACGGGCTTCGTAGTGGTGCGACGAACTCATGGCGTCAGGTGCACGTCACCGGCGTCGCCGGCGCGTAGCCCTGCTTCAGGATGATGCACTGCCCCTCGGGGCTCTTGATCCAGTTCATGTAGTCGGCCACGGCGCCGGTGGGCTCGCCCTTGGTGTACATGAAGAGCGGCCGTGCGATGGGGTAGCTGCCGTCCACCGCCGTCTCCACCGACGGGTAGACGCAGGGGCTCTCCGCATCGGCTTTGATGCACGGCATCTTCACGTGCTCGTTAGCGTAGGCCAGCCCGCTGTAGCCGATGGCGCACGGCGTGTTGGCCACCAGCTCCACCACCTCGGAGGAGCCGTTCATATCCCGCGAGCCCAACTTGAATTCGCGGTCGTGGAGCACCGCGTCCCGGAAGTAGGCGTAGGTGCCCGAATTGTTCTGGCGGCTCACCCGGATGATCTCGTCGCTGGAGCAACCGGGCACCGTGACGCCGAGCTGGCTCCACCGCTCGATGGTGCCACCCTCACCGTAGATCTCCGCAAGCTGGTCGATGGTGAGGGAGTCGAGGGGGTTGTCCGGATGGAGAAAGACCGCCAGCGCGTCGTAGCCCACGATGTGTTCCACCGGATCCACGCCGTGCTTCTGCGCCTCCTCGATCTCGCTCTCGCGCATCTTCCGGCTGGAATTGGCGATGTCGATGGTGCCGTTGATCATGGCGGAGATCCCCGTGCCGGAGCCGCCTCCCGTGACGGCCACCACCACCGAGGGGTTCACCTGGCTGTAGGCCTCCGCCCACGCCTGGGCCACGTTCACCATCGTGTCGGAGCCGCGGTTCTGGATGAGGGCGCGGTTTCCTTCACCGCCGCCGCATCCCGTCACTAGGAGGAGGGCGGGGAGGATCCGGAGCATACGGGTCATGGTCGAGCCTCGCAGTTGTCGGTACCAGCGTCGGCGCAAATCTATCAGGCCGCAGCCCCCGGGTCAGCCTTCGCCGCATTGCCGCCCGCCGCCGGCGTGGACAGGTTGGCCGGCACGGACCGCGCACACCTCCACCCCCATCCCTGGCACGCACCATGGCCGCCTCCGGATCTCACCCCTTGCTCCGCTCGTCTCGATTCCTCTCGCTCCGCCGCCTGGTAGCGGGCCTGGGGCTGACTCTGGCCGCCGCGCTGGCACCCCTTTCCCCCGCCGCCGCGCAGGGCACGCGCACGCTCACCTTCACGGACCTCATGCAGATCCGGCAGATCGAGCAGCCCTCCATCTCGCCGGACGGACGCTGGGTGGCCTTCACCGCCGAGCCCGACCGGGGCGACCCCGAGGTGATCGTGCGCTCCACCGACGGGGAGGTACGCTACGCCGTGCCGCTGGCCAGGCACCCCGTCATCGCCCGCACCGGGCGCTGGGTGGCGATGCGGCTCAACCCGTCGCTGGAAGCGCAGGACCGGGCGGAGCGGCGCCCGAAGAACGGGATGGTGCTCCTGGCCACCGCCGACGGCGCCACCGAGACGTTCGAGGACGTGGCGTCGTTCCGCCTCTCCGCCGACGGGAGGTGGCTGGCGGTCCACACCGATCCGGCCCGCGACGAGGGGCCGGGCGGGGGTCGAGCCTCCGGAGCGCAGCGTGGCGAGACCGCCGCCGCGCCGCGGGAGGCGGGCACGCCACTCCTCCTCCGCCATCTGGAGTCCGGAGCCACGGACACCTTCCCGGGGGTGCGCGACTACGCCTTCGCCCACGACGGCGCGCTGGCCCTCTGGGTGGTGCCGGACGGGGAGACCGGAGGTGCGCCCGGCGAGGGCCTCCACGTCCGCACCCCCGACGGCGCGCTCCACGCCGTGGACACCCGGGAGCGGGGACACTACACCCACCTCACCTGGTCCGACGACCGCCGCCTGGCCTTCGTGGCCGCCACGGAAGACAACGACGGGGAACCCGGTCCCGCCGACGTCATGCTCTGGGACGGTGGGGCGGTCCGCACGCTGGTGCGCGCCGGCGACGCGCCGGAAGGGTGGACGCTCCCGGCGAAGAACGACCTGGAGTGGAGCGAAGACGGCCGCCGCCTCTTCTTCGGCTGGCGGCCGCTCCGCCCCGATGAGCTGGAGCCCGACCCCGACCCGGACGCCGAGCAACCCGACTTGGACCCCTACGACCTCGACGCCATCCTGAAGGACCGGGGCGTGGACGTCTGGCACTGGAGGGACGCCCGCATCATCCCTCAGCAGAAGGTCCTCTGGCCCCGGGAGAAGGACCGCACCTACCGGGCGGCCTACGACTTCGCCGCCGGGCGCGCCGTGGCGCTGGCCGACCCCGAGCTCCCGGACGTCCGTCCGGCGGAGGGAGGCGACGTGGCGCTGGGACTCACCGACGTCCCGTACCGCCGGGAGGCCACCTGGGAGGGCACGCGCCGTGACGTGTACGTGGTGCGCCTCGCCGATGGCACCCGCACGAAGGTGGCGGGGCCGCTCCGCTCCGCCGCCGCGCTCTCGCCGGAAGGGCGCTACGTGGCCTTCTACGACGGGGGCGACTACCACCTCTACGACGTGGAGGCGGGGACCTCCCGGAACGTCACTGCCGGCCTCGCCGTGCCCTTCGCCAACGAGGATCACGACTACCCCCAGCCCGCCCCCGGTTACGGTGTGGCGGGGTGGCTGGCCGACGACGCCGCCGTCCTCATCTACGACAAGTATGACATCTGGGTGGTGCCCACCGACGGCGGCGCGCCGTGGATGCTCACCGACGGAGCCGGGCGGGCCCAGCGGCGCATCTTCCGCATCGTCCGCACCGACCCCGACGGGCCCGGGGCCATCGGCCCCGACGCGGAGCTCCTCCTCTCATCCTACCACGATCTCCGGAAGAACTTCGGATTCTACCGGGCCCGCGCCCACCGCCGGGGCGTCACCCGTCTGCTGGAAGAGGAGAGGGCCTTCCGCTTCGTGGCGAAGGCCGACGACGCCGATGTGGTGCTCTTCACGCGGGAGGACTACGACGAATTCCCCGACCTCTGGGTGGCGCGCGACGACTTCGGCGAGGCGCGTCGGCTCACCGACGTGAACCCGCAGATCACCGAGTTCGCGTGGGGGACCTCCGAGCTGGTGGAGTGGCGGAGCGACGACGGGGTTCCCCTGCAGGGGGTGGTGATCAAGCCCGGCAACTACCAGGAGGGCCGTCGCTACCCCGTGCTGGTCTACTTCTACCGCTTCATGTCGGACCGGCTGCACCGCTTCAACGACCCCTCCGTGAACCACCGGCCCAGCTTCCCCGTCTACGCGTCCGACGGCTACGTGGTCTTCCTCCCCGACGTACGCTTCGAGGTGGGCCGCCCCGGCCTGAGCTCCATGAAGAGCGTGGTGCCCGGCGTGCAGCACCTCATCGACATCGGCCTGGCGGACCCCGACGCCATCGCGCTTCACGGACACTCGTGGAGCGGATACCAGACCGCCTTCGTCGTCACCCAGACCCACATCTTCACCACCGCCATCGCCGGCGCCCCCGTGGGCAACATGACCAGCGCGTACTCCGGCATCCGCCTGGGCTCGGGCCTGGCGCGCCAGTTCCAGTACGAGAACGGGCAGAGCCGGCTCCGCGGGAGCCTCTGGGAGGCGCGCGCCGACTACATCGACAACTCTCCCGTCTTCTTCGCCGACCGGGTGCGCACACCCATGCTCATCCTCCACGGCGACGCCGACGACGCCGTGCCGTGGGAGCAGTCCATCGAGCTCTTCCTGGCGCTGCGGCGAAACGACAAAGAGGCGGTGCTGCTGCAGTACCGGGACGAGCCGCACCACCCTCAGCGGTACCCCAACAAGCTGGACTGGGCCATGAAGATGAAGGAGTGGCTCGATCACTACCTGAAGGGCGCGCCGGCGCCGGCGTGGATCACCGAGGGCCAGCCCTACCGGGGGAGGTGACCCATGGATTCCCAGCCTCTCATCACCAACGACGCCGTCCTCCTGGGCGTCCTGGCCCTGATCCTGGGCTTCGTCTTCTACACCGAGAAGAG
>WGEM01000290.1 GCA_015492755.1 Gemmatimonadota bacterium
ACTCTCGGAGGAGGTCGCCGACCTCCTGAGGGGATGGCTGGGCCGCGAGATCTCCCTCCGGAGCGTCCGGGGCGGCACCGACGACGTGAACGCGTGGACGGACTACCAGCGGGGACGCCGGGCGCGGCGCGACGCGGAGCGCGCTCTGCGGGAGGGCGACGTGGCGGGGTTCATCGCGGCGTTCCAGCGGGCGGACTCTCTCTTCGCCGCCGCCGAGGCGCGGGACGCGGCGTGGGCAGCCCCCACGGTCCAGCGGGCCATCCTGGCGAGTCGGTGGGGCGAGCTGTCGGCGGGTGAGGACCCCGTGGAAGGCAGGGAGTACCTCGAGCTCGCCCGCCGGCGGGCCGACGAAGCCCTGGAGCGGGATCCACGAAGCGCCCGCGCCCTCTACGTGCGCGGGACGGTCCATTATCTCACCTGGGCGCTCGGACTCACCACCGGCGCGGACGGGCCGCAGCCGGCCTTCGACGCGGCCCGCCGCGATCTGGAGACAGCCGTCGCCCGGGATCCGTCCCTGGCCGCGGCCTGGAGCACGCTGAGCGTGCTCTACTCCCAGATTCCCGACCTGGTGGAGGCCAACCTGGCCGCCCGCCGGGCGCTGGAGGCCGACGAGTTCCTCCGTGCCGCCGAGTCCGTGCTGGCACGGCTCTACGCCACCTCCTATGATCTCGAGCAGTTCCGGGAGGCGATCCAGTACTGCGATCGCGGACGGCGCCGGTTTCCGTCGAACCCGGTCTTCACCCAGTGCCGCCTCTGGCTCATGGGCGCACCGCGGGCTCTCGACCCCGACCCCGACGAAGCCTGGAGCACTGTCGAGGAGCACCTGAGCCTCCTCCCGGAGCCCGAGCGGCCCCGCGCGGCGGTGGAGGACCGGCTCCTGGCGGCCATGGTGCTGGCCCGGGCCGGCCTGGCGGACAGCGCCCGGGCGGTCCTGGCCACCGCCCAGGCGCCTCCCTCCGTGGATCCGGCGCGGGAGCTCCTGGGACTGGAGGCGCTGGTGCACCTGGCCCTCGGCGACCCCGATGCGGCCGTGAACCGCCTGAAGGTCTATTTGACCGCGAGCCCCGAGCACCGGCAAGGTTGGAGGTGGACGTCCCACTGGTGGTGGCGCCCGCTGCAGGACAATCAGGACTTCAGGCGCCTCGTCGGTACCTGACCCCCCCTCCCGGAGGTACCCATGAAGCGCTCTGCAGCGGTTGCTGCCACCCTCGCGGTTCTGTCCGCCGCGTGCTCCGACGGACCCACGACATCGGAGCCCCGGACGGATGAAATGCTCCCCGCGCCGTCCCTCAGCATCCTGGACGGCCGCAACGGCGACGACGGAAACCCGCGATTCTACTGGCTCAAGCCCTTCACCAGGGAACGGGACTTCGAGGGGGTGGCGGATCCCGACCGCAGTCCCGTGGTGGAGATCTGCCTCCGCGATTCGGACGGCGACGGATGTGAGGACGGCCCGCTCCTGGCCAGATTCTCGAGGACCGAGGGGCGCTCCCGCGAGCGGGTGAAGGTGGACGGGCACGACGAGTACTTCGTGCACTGGCGCATGAAGGATTACCGGCCGGAGCGCGGCGCCGTGTACCGGATCCGGGTGCGGCTCCAGGGGATCGAGCTGGGCTACGTCGACGTGGTGACGCTCCGGAGGCGCGACATCCGGGCCTTCCGGACCGACGAGGACGACGAGCTCTTCCCGGTGTCGGACCGGGGAGCGCTGAAGATCCGGTTCCGCATCGAGGAGGGCGCGCTGGAGGAGGCGTTCTGCGACTTCGACGGTGATGAGGACTGGCAGGACTGCGATACGGGCGTCGAGATCCCGGGAGACGGCGAGCCCACCGTGCTGAACCTCACCGCCACGAACGCCTCGGGTCAGCAGGTGGTGGCCGCCATGCTCACGGCCCCGGACGGCGTCTTCCTGGACATCAACGGCGATCCGGTGCCGTCGGTGGTCTTCTCGGCGGAGGTCGAGCTCGGCCCTCCCAGCGAGGATCTGATCCTGGACGACACCCGGGAGTTCCCGTTCTTCATCGAGGTGAATACGGTCCCGGGCAACGTCTTCATCGATCCCCAGGGCCCGGGCGTCTCGGTGGTGGTGTGCCAGGACGACGCGGAGCTCTCGGCCCGGGGCGTCGGGCCTTCCCTGCATCCCCAACTCATCCTCTACAAGGTCACCGACCCCAAGCCCGGATTCCCCGACGGCGAGACGAAGCGTCTGCAGGCCACACCGGGCGCGCCGGAGTGCTCCGCGCCGGTGCCGGCGCCGGACCGCGGGATCGCGGGCCTCCTCCGCCGCGGAGCGAAGGAGCTCGGACGTCTCGTGGCGCCCCGCCCCGTCCGGGCTGCCTGGCTTCACGGGGGCCTGAACACCGTCATCACCCGCGACGTCAGCCTGGACGACGAGGCGTTCAGCACCTTCGGCTCCACCCTGGGACCCAACGCCGGGGCCACCACCGCCATGGTGCCGGACGGGGTGGTGGGGTCGCCCACCGGGATCGTGGTCCGCGTCCGCGACGCGCTGGCCCGGGACTTCCTCTTCGGCGGCGACCAGGTGAGCGCCACGGTGGTGGGC
>WGEM01000291.1 GCA_015492755.1 Gemmatimonadota bacterium
AGAGACAGGTATACCGTGAGGGTGAAGCTGGCGATCCCACGGGCGCCGAACTTCAGGCTGGGCTTGCCGGAGTAGTGCGGCGGACCGTCGAAAATGATGAGCATATCCGCCGCCAGCCGGCCGGCGTAGCGCTCCACGGCGGCGGGAAGCACCGGCGAGCCCATCTCCTCCATGGTGTCGATGATCACCTTGATGTCGAAGTCGGGCTCCACGCCGGCGGCGTCCAGCACGTCCAGCGCCCTCAGAAACTGGATGTTGGGTCCCTTGGAGTCGGACGCGGAGCGGGCGAACACCCGCCACTCCGGGTTGATCTCCTCCCGGATCCGGCTCCAGGGAATCGGCCGGAACCCGCCGTCGCCGGTGGGCTCCTTCAGCACCGTGGTGTATGGATCGGGCTGGTCCCACGCCGACGGATCCACCGGCTGTCCATCTGCCTGGAGATAGACCAGGACGGTGCCGGCGGGATCGGCCACCCGGCGCTCGGCGAAGAGGAGCGGGTTGCCTTCGGTGGCGAGCCGCTCGGTGGTGAACCCCCGCTTCCGGAACTCCGCCTCCAGCCAGGAGACGAGGCGCTCAATGTCGTCGGGAAAGCGCCCGTCGTTGGGGAGCCCCAGGTATGCACGGAAGAGCTCCAGCGACGGCACCGCCGCCTCCTGCACCAGCGAGCGGATGCGCTCCGGCGCGAGCTGCGCGGAGGCCGGCGCCGGAGACGGCAGGACGCCGATGAGGAGGACGAACATCGGCAGCACGCCACGCATCGAGATGGTCATGGTCTCTCCTGATGATGTGGAGGCCGCAACGAAGGGGTCCCGAACCGTCTACACCGCGAAGGCGGCGGGGTGGCGCCGTCGGCTACAGCTCCAGCGTGAACTGAGGTCCCACGAAGGTGAGGCGGTGGTGCGGGCTCACTCCCAGCTCCCGGATGGCGGCCAGGTGCTCACCCGTGCCGTAGCCCATGTTGCGCTCCCAGCCGTATCCGGGGTAGCGGCGGGCGAGCCGGGCCATGAGGCGGTCCCGCGTGACCTTGGCCACGATGGACGCGCACGCCACCGAATGCACCAACCCGTCGCCCCCCACCACGGCGTCGTGCTCCCATCCCAGCTCCCGCACCGGAAGGCCGTCCACCACCACGCGGTCCGGGCGGAGGGGGAGGGCGTCCAGCGCCCGTCGCATGGCCAGCGTGGTGGCCCTGAGGATGTTATTCCGGTCGATCTCGCGCACCGACGCCGCCCCCACGGAAACACCCCGGGCGGTACGCAGGATGCGGGCACAGATCTCTTCGCGCGCGGCGGCCCCGAGGCGTTTGGAGTCGTCCGCGCCGTCCACGAAGCCCCCGGGCGGGAGCACCACCGCCGCCGCCACCACGGGGCCCGCCAGCGGACCGCGCCCCGCTTCGTCCACACCCGCCACCAGAAGCTCGCGGCCCCAGAACCTGCGCTCGTATTCGAGCGGGTCCGGGGGCCGCGAATCAGGCATGTTCACCGGCGACACGCCGGGATGTCAGCGACTCGTGCGCTTCTCCCGGATGCGGGCGGCCTTCCCGCGCCGGCCTCGGAGGTAGTACAGCTTCGCGCGCCGCACGCGGCCGCGGCGAACCACCTCGATGCCCGCCACCGTGGGGGCGTGCAGCGGGAAGATGCGCTCCACGCCGATTCCGCTGGAGATCTTGCGGACGGTGAAGGTCTCGTCCACACCGCCGCCCTTGCGAGCGATGCAGACGCCCTCGAAGGCCTGGATGCGCTCTTTGGTGCCCTCCCGGACCCGGTAGAGCACGCGAACGGTGTCACCCGGAGCGAACTCGGGGATGTCCTCCCGGAGTTGCTCTTTCTCGATTTCTTTGATGATCTCGGACATGTTCGGCTCCACGACGAGCCCGCAGGCGTTCTTGAACAGACGCGAAATGTAATCTCCACTCTGCCGGACGTGAAGTCCCGCAGGGGGCTATCGTACCCCCGCGCCGGAGACCAAGTTGTGGGCCATCCGTTCCTCCTCCAGGTGTGACGTCATGACTTCCTCCCGGCGCATCGGTTCCGTCCTGTTTCTCCTCCTCACCGCTACGTTGGGGGCCTGCGCGCCGTCCACCGACGGCGAGGCCGGCGTGGCCGAGCACCCGGCGCTGGACGACGCCGAGCTGCCCCGGGCCCAGCGCCTGGAGCGGCTCCTTTCAGTACTGGCCGCCGATTCCATGGAGGGCCGGCGGACCGCTACGCCGGGGGCGGCGAAGGCCGCCCGGTTCCTGGCGGCGGAGCTGGAGCGCTACGGTGTGGAGCCTGCAGGGGACGACGGGTACTTCCAGCGGGTTCCGCTGGCCCGGGTGGAGGTGGCGACGCGCCGGGGACGCCGGGAGGTCCTCACCATCCCGTCCGACGCCGTGGACTTCGACACCCTTCCCCCCGACGCGCTCATCCAGGGCGAAGCCAACGTGGTGGGCATCATCCGGGGCTCCGACCCCGAGGTGGCCCACGAAGCGGTGGTGGTGGGGGCACACTTCGACCATGTGGGGATCGGCCCGGCGGTGGACGGCGACTCCATCTACAACGGAGCCGACGACGACGGTTCCGGGACGGTGGCGGTGTTGGAGATCGCCCGGGAGCTGGTGCGCGGCGCGCCGCCCCGCCGCACGGTGATCATCCTCCTCTCCACCGGCGAGGAGATGGGCCTCCTGGGGACCCGCTACTACATCGACCACCCCGTGGTGCCGCTGGAGCAGACGGTGGCGGATCTCCAGATCGAGATGATCGGTCGACCCGACTCGCTGGCGGGAGGATCCGGGCGGGGGTGGCTCACCGGGTACGAGCGGACCACCATGGGTGATCAGCTGGCCGCCGCGGGATCGCCCATCGTTCCCGATCCCCGCCCGGAGCAAAACTTCTTCTTCCGCAGCGACAACATCGCCTTCGCGCGCCTGGGGATCCCGGCGCACACGCTCTCCTCGTTCAACCTCCACAGCGACTATCATCAGCCCTCCGACGAGGTGGACCGCATCGACTTCCAGCACATGGCGGCGCTGGTGGAAGCGGCCATCGAAGCGGTGCGCTTCCTGGCGGACGGGCCGCGCCCGGCGTGGAAGGAAGGGGGGATGGAGGGGCTCACCCGCCGCTGAGACGGGGCTGCTGGGACCGGCTCCTACGCCTCCTCGTCGGCGTCGGCCCGTTCCACCAGATCCGGCCGGCGCTCCCTGGTCAGGCGCTCCGACTGCTCCCTTCGCCACGCCTCGATGCGGGCGTGGTCGCCCGAGCGCAGCACTTCCGGCACCTCGTAGCCGCGGTAGACCGGCGGCCGCGTATAGGAGGGCGCGCTCACGTGGGTTCCGTCGTAGAAGGAATCGGTGGCAGCGGCCTCGTGGTCACCCAGCGCACCGGGGAGGAGCCGCACCACCGCATCGGTGATGGCCAGCGCGGCGATCTCGCCCCCCGACAGGACGAAGTCCCCGATGGAGACCTCCTCGGTGGCCAGGTGATCGGCCACGCGCTGGTCCACGTCCTTGTAGTGGCCGCAGAGGAGCGTGAGGTCGGGTTGGACGGCGTAGCGCACCGCATCCTCGTGGCGAAACGGCCTGCCCCGCGCGGAGAGGAGGACGATGGGACCCTCGGGCCGGAGGTCGTCCACCGCCTCGAAGAAGGGCTCGGGTTTCATCACCATGCCCGCGCCCCCGCCGTACGGCACGTCGTCCACCGTGCGGTGACGGTCGTGCGTGTAGTCCCGGAGGTCCACGATGCGGTACTCCACCAGCCCCTTCTCCGCCGCCCGCTTGGGGATGGAGAGCCCCAGGGGCCCCTCGAAGAAGGTGGGGAAGATGGTGACGATGTTGATTCGCAGCATGGTCGCTCCGCAGACTACAGATCCAGGAGCCCCTCGGGCGGGTCCACCACCAGCACACCCTCCGCCGGCTCCACCTCCACCACGATCTCCCGAACGTAGGGGATCAGGATCTCCCGCCCCCCCGCCTCCACACCCAGGAGGTGCGCCGGGCTCATTTCATACACCTCGCCGACCCGGCCCACCACCTCACCCGACACGGTGCGGACCTCCAGCCCCACCAGGTCGTGCAGGAAGAGCTCGTCCTCCGCGAGGGGTCGAACCGCGTCAGCCGGTACGTACAGATCGTACCCGCGGAGGCGCCGCGCCGTGTCGCGGTCGTCCACACCCCGGAACTGCACCAGGAAGCCGGCGTTGGCAGGGCGGACCGTGTCGACGCGGAGCGGCGGCAGATCCGGATCCGGCTGGTCCCGCTCCGGCCCACCCATACGCAGAACCACCCCGGGGACGAACATGTCCTCGGGGTGGTCCGTGAGGGAGGTCACCAGCACCTCGCCCCGCGTGCCGTGCGCCTTGGCGATGGTTCCGACGGCGAGGAAGTCGGGGCGGCGCCGGGCCATGAAGGGAGACGCCGAAGCTACTCCGACTTCTCCTCGTCCGCGCCCTCGTCGGCGGTGGCCTCCTCCGCCTCGGCAGCGGGCACCTCCTCCGCCTCAGCGGCCGGCGTCTCCTCAGCCTCGGCAGCCGGCGCCTCCTCAGCCTCCGCGGCGGGCGCCTCCTCAGCCTCGGCAGCCGGCGCCTCCCCAACCTCAGAAGCCGGGGCCTCCTCGGCCTCCGCGGCGGGCTCTTCGGCCTCAGCCTCCTCAGGCGCAGCCTCGGCCTCAGCCTCTGCGGCAGGCTCCTCCGAGGGGGCTTCGGCCTCGGCGGTCTCCGCGGAAGCCTTCGCCTCCGCGGCTCGGCGGGCCGCAAGCTCCTCCGCCCGTTTCGCCTTCCGCTCCTCCAGGTCCACCTCGCCCACCGCCACCTTGGCGTCTCCGCCCTTGCGGGCCTTGTTGATGAGCGAGCGCACCGTGTCGGACGGCTCGGCGCCCTCCGCCAGCCAGTACTCCACGCGCTCCATGTTCAGCACGATACGGGCGGGATGCGAGAGAGGCTTGTAGTAGCCCAGCGTCTCCACGAACCGCCCGTCACGGGGCGACTGGCTGTCGGCCACCACCACCCGGTAGTGCGCCTGCTTCTTCCGGCCCATGCGCCGGAGTCGAATCTTTACGGCCATCGTCTCAGGTTATCCTTGCGATCGATCCGCGCCGCCCACCCGTGGACGACGGGGCCCCGGGGCTCGCGCACGCGCGCGAGGCGCTCGGGGACAGACGTATACGATAAAAGCATGGCCCCCGGGTGTACAGGTGAGCCGGGGCCTATCGGGCGCGGGTGCGGTACGCATCCATCCGTTCGACCGCCGCCGGGACCTTACCGACCGAAGGGCATCCCCGGGAATCCGCCGCCCATTCCGGGGAGCCCCTTCATTCCGCCCATCATCGCCCGCATCCGCTTCATGGTCTTCTCCATCTCACGGAACTGCTTCAGGAGACGGTTCACCTCGGACACCGGACGGCCGCTCCCTTTCGCGATGCGCGCCCGCCGCGAGGCGTTGATGATCTCGGGGCGGCGGCGCTCCTCGGGCGTCATGGAGAGGATGATGGCCTCCACGTGCTTGAAGCGCCTGGGATCCAGACTCTGGTTGGGGATCTTCAGCTTCGCGGCGCCGGGGATGAGCTTCAGGAGCTGGTCCAGCGGGCCCATCTTCTGCACCTGCCGCATGGCGGTGAGGAAGTCCTCCAGCGTGAAGCGCCCCTGCCCCAGCACCTTCTGCTGGAGCTTCGTCTGCTCCTCCTCGTCCACGGCCATCTGGGCGCGCTCCACCAGCCCCACCACGTCGCCCATCTGGAGGATGCGACCCGCCAGGCGCTGCGGGTCGGCGGTCTCCAGATCGTCCACGCCCTCACCCACACCGATGAACTTGATGGGCTTTCCGGTGACGCCCCGGATGGAGAGCGCCGCACCTCCGCGGGCGTCGCCGTCCATCTTGGTCATCACCACGCCGGTGATCCCCAGCGCCTCGTCGAAGCCCTGAGCGATGTGCACCGCCTCCTGCCCGGTCATGGCGTCGGCCACCAGGAGGATCTCCGACGGCTCCACCGCGTCGCGGATCCGGCCCAGCTCGTCCATGAGCGCCTCGTCGATCTGCAACCGGCCGGCGGTGTCCACGATGAGGACGCGGTGGCCCCCGTCGCGGGCCCGCGCCACCGCCTCGCGGGCCGCCGCCACGGGATCGCCCCCGAAGGTGCCCTCCACCACCGGCACGCCGATCCCGGCGGCGAGCGTGCGGAGCTGCTCCACCGCGGCGGGACGCTGCAGGTCGCACGCCGCAAGCATGGGCCGAAGCCCTTCGCGGTCCAGACGGCGCGCCAGCTTCGCGGCGGTGGTGGTCTTCCCGGAACCCTGGAGCCCCACCATGAGGATCACCGTGGGCGTGCGGGGGCTCCGGGCCAGCCCGGCGGGCTCGTCGCCGAAGAGGTGCGCCAGCTCGTCGTGCACGATCTTGACGATCTGCTGGCCCGGCGAGACGGACCTGAGCACCTTCTCGCCCAGCGCCTTCTCCTGGACGCGCTTCAGGAAGTCGCGCGTCACCTGGAAGTTCACGTCCGCCTCCAGGAGGACCCGGCGGATCTCCCGGAGCCCCTCCTTCACCATGGCCTCGTTGAGCACGCCACGGCTGCGGAGCTTCTTCAGCGCCCCGTCGAGACGTGTGCTGAGTTCGTCGAACATGGCGGAACGTGCCTACGCGACGGCGCCGCAGGGGATGATCTGACTGCGGCGGGTGCCCACCGAGACCCACTGCACCGGCGCTCCGGTGAGTTCTTCCAGCCGGTTCAGGTAGGCCCGCGCCCGGGCAGGCAGATCCTCCAGCCGCCGCGCCTCGGTGGTGGGCGCCTGCCAGCCGGGGAGCGTCTCGTAGACCGGCTCCACCGCCGAGAGCGACCAGGTGTCGGCGGGGAAGCTCTCCGTCACCGAGCCGTCGGGCATCCGGTAGGCGGTGGCCACGCGCAGCTCAGGGAGCGTGTCCAGCACGTCCAGCTTCGTCACGGCGATCCCGGTGAGCCCGTTCACCTGCGCGGCGTGGCGCGCCAGCACCGAGTCGAACCAGCCGCAGCGGCGCGGCCGGCCGGTGGTGGCCCCGAACTCGCCGCCCAGCTCCCGCACCCGCGCGTCCATCTCCGGCTCGAAGGCGGTGGGGAGCGGGCCCTCGCCCACCCGCGTGGTGTAGGCCTTCACCACGCCGATGACGGCGTCGATGGAGGTGGGGCCGATGCCGGTGCCGATGGCGGCGGCGGCGGCAGTGGTGTTGGACGACGTCACGAAGGGGTAGGTACCGTGATCCAGATCCAGCGCGGTGCCCTGCGCGCCCTCCAGCAGCACCTTCTTCCCTGCCCTGAGGGCGGCGCTGATTTCCGGCCCCGTGTCGGTGGCCAGCTCCAGGAGCCGCGGGCCCAGCGCCAGCGCCTCGTCCATGTCGCGCTCCAGCGTGGCCAGCGCCTCGGTGGCGCCCAGCTCCTCCAGGCGGCGGACCACCCGCTCCTGCGCCGCCGCCACCCGCTTCGCCAGCCGCTCGGGGTTGGCGAGATCGATGACCCGCACGCCCCGCCGTCCCGCCTTGTCCTCGTAGGCGGGTCCGATGCCTCGCCCGGTGGTACCGATCTTGGTGTCGGTGGCCTCCTCCACCGCCCGGTCCAGGAGACGGTGGTAGGGAAGAAGGAGCTGCGCCCGGCGGCTCACGCCCACCCGACCCTCCAGCGCCACGCCCCGCGCCAGGAGCGCGTCGTATTCCTGGAAGAGCTGCACGATGTCCAGGACCACCCCGTTGCCCAGGAGGCAGCGCTTCCCCTGGTGAAGGATCCCCGATGGGATCTGGTGGAGGATGAACTCCTCCTCCCCCACGTGAACGGTGTGGCCGGCGTTGGCACCGCCCTGGTAGCGGGCCACGATGTCGACGTTCTCGGCCAGGACGTCGACGATCTTTCCCTTACCCTCGTCACCCCACTGACAGCCGACGATGACCGTGCAGGAGCCGTGCGTCGTCATACCTCGTTGAACCACCCGTGTGCGGAGGTGCGTTGGACGGCGGCGAAAAAAAGCGGGCTCTCCCTCGCGGGGACAGCCCGTCTCTGCTGGTTCCTTGGGGAAAAGGTAGCAGCCGGGGATGGGGTGTCAATCAGAATCCGCCTGACCCTGGGCCGTCTCGCCGGTCCCCTCCCCGGTGGCCGTGAGGTGACGGTACTCCCGGTACATGGCGCTCCGCCATCGGGCGATCATCCCGAAGGCCAGCAGATAGAAGATGGATGCCGTCTGGAGCGGTGAGACGAGGTGGCCCACGTAGTCCTCCAGCGCAAGTCGCACCGCCAGGAGCCCCAGAAGGATGAGGAGGAAGCGGGGGGAGCGACGCATCATCACGCGCTCCCCCTCCCGGTAGAGGCGGGAGGAGCGGAGCAGCGGGACGGCCAGAACGAACGCGCCGGCGGCCAGCGCCAACGCAGCCCAGGTGAGCGGCACCCGCATGGGCGGCCAGAGGAACATGGAGAACCCCGTGCTCATCCCCAGCGGCGGGATGAGGATGCCGGCCGCCGAGACGGGACGGCGTGTCTCCTGGATGCGCCAGGCGATGACGGCGGCGCCCCCCGCCACCGGCATGACCTTGAGGGCGATGGAGAGTGCGGGGATCATGAGGATAAGTTAGCATGACGCGTGCAGGAGGCGGCGCCCGTGGGGCTCGCCGTGACCCCGACTCCCACGCACCCGGGACCCGACCGATCATGACCGACGCTGGAAAACTCCTCATGATGCTGGGCGCCGCCCTCCTGGTGGTGGGCGCGGCGCTCTGGGGGCTGGGCCGGATCGGCTTTCGCGGGCTTCCGGGCGACATCCGCTATGAGACGGAGCACGTGCGGATCTACATCCCGCTGGCCACCTCGCTCCTTCTCTCGCTGGGGCTCACGCTGCTGATGTGGCTGCTGAGCTGGATTAGCCGGCGGTAGGCGGCGGCCGTCCTGCGCGAGGAGCGCTCCATACGTACGTGTGGGTTGGGCGCGGCCCACGCCTTTACTCGGACAGGCTCCTAGACCATGTAGGCCAGATCCGACGCGTAGCTCGGGTACGCGAAGATCATGCCCTTGATGTCGCGCGCCGTTGCGCCGGCAGCCATCGCGGCCCCGAGCACGTTCACCTGCTCTTCGGCACCCGGTCCCAGCAGGTGAGCCCCCACGACGCGGTGGTCGTCCCTCCGGACGAGAACCTTGAACGCGGAACAGGACTCACCGACGCGGAGGGACGAAAACCAGTGTCCGGTCTTCCGGAAGTGCACGTCGACCTCGAGTCCCTGTGTCCGGGCTTCCTCTTCGAGGAGGCCGATCCGGGCGAGGGGCGGCACCGTGAAGAGCACGCTGGGAATCGGCGGGTACGTCACCTCCCGCTCATCCCTTCCGGCCAGGAGGTTCTTCGCGGCCACGCGCGCTTCGAACGCGGACACCGGCGTCAGCGGCGGAGCGCCGGTGTCGGCACAGTCGCCGGCGGCGAATACGGCGGGATTCGAGACACTGCGCATGGACCGCCGCACGCGGATTCCGCGCGGGGTAGCCTCGACACCACCCGCGTCCAGGCCGAGCTCGTCCACCGCCGGGACACGGCCGGCGCCGTGGACCACCAGATCTGCTTCGACCGCACCAGAGCCATCAGGCGTGCGCACATGTACGCGAAGGCCTCTCCCTGCCCGCTCCACCCCTTCCACACAGTGCTCCACCGCCACGGAGATCCCCAGGGATCGGGTCCGCGCCACCAGGAGGTCGACGAGATCGGGATCGAACCGTTCCAGCGGCCTGGGTCCCCGATGCAAGATGGTGACTTCACGGGCGCCGGCCCGGCAAGCGATATGCGCAAACT
>WGEM01000292.1 GCA_015492755.1 Gemmatimonadota bacterium
CGCCCACCGTGGGGTAGCCCCGCCGCTTGAAGTCGGCGGCGTCCAGATAGATCCCGCCGAGGTTGCGCTCCATGCGCTCGAAGACGGGCTCCAGCTTCTTGGCCACCGCGCGGGAGCGAACCGTCACCTCGATGCCTTCCAGCGGGATCGCCTCCTCCTCCACCGGGATGAGGGCGTCGTACGCCGTGCCGGGCTCCGCCTCCACCGCCCACTCGCGGGTGGTGTAGGCGATGTGCTCCACGCGGACGCGCACGGGCCCCGGGGGCACGTCGCCGATGAAGAAGCGGCCGTCGTAGCGGGTGAGCACCTTCTTGCCCGAGGTGAGCTCCGTCACCTCGGCGCCCTCCACCGGTTCGTTGCCGTCCACGTCCACCACACGGCCCCGGATGTAGGCGGTGCGCGCGCCGGAGGGGTTCTCGCTGACGGTGGCGGTGCCCATGGGCTTCATCTCGATGGTGACGCCCACCTTCGCCAGCGCGATGGCGGAGACCTCGATGATCTGCGGGGCGGCGCCGTAGCCCGCCTTCTCCGCCACGATGACGTAACGCTCCGGCCCCTCCGCCTGGAAGGAGAAGCGGCCCAGCAGGTCGGTGCGCACGCTGTCGATGGGGTCCAGCGTCCGGCTGAGGAGCCGCACCAGCACGCCCTGGAGCGGCGCGCCGGTGTCGGAACCGAACACGAAGCCCTGGACGTTCTGCGCCGCCACGGGGGGCGCCGTCGTCAGGAGCGCCAGCGTCGCCAGCGCCCACGGTGCCGCCCGGCTCCGATTCCGGGGTCCTGCCGTCATCGTGATCTCCATGTGTGTGCCACTGCCCTCACCGCGGGAATCGTCTGGAATCGCACCCCCATCACGTTAACTTACCGCCGCCGCCGGCGGGGCGGTCCCTCCACCGTCCAGCCCCAACGTACCGCACGTTCCACTCCCTCGTTCCACCCATGACCGAATCCACCGCACCGGCCCGCAGGAAACGCGTCTTCAGCGGGATGCAGCCGTCGGGAGAGGCGCACCTGGGCAACTACCTGGGCGCGCTTCGCCGCTGGGTCTCCATGCAGGAGGACTACGACTGCATCTGGTGCATCGTGGACGACCACGCCATCACCTCCGGGGGCGATCCCAGGAAGCTCCCCCACCACGTGTTCGATCTGGCGGTGTCGTTCCTGGCGGTGGGGCTGGACCCGGAGCGCTCCATCATCTTCGTGCAGTCGGACGTGCACGAGCACACCGAGCTGGCGTGGCTCTTCAACGCGGTGACGCCGGTGGGCGATCTGGAGCGCATGACGCAGTACAAGGACAAGGCGCAGCGCTTCGAGTCCATCCCGGCGGGAATCCTCAACTACCCCATCCTGCAGGCCGCCGACATCCTCCTCTACAAGGCGGAGGCGGTGCCGGTGGGCGAGGATCAGCGCCAGCACCTGGAGCTCACCCGCGACATCGCCCGGCGCTTCAACGCTACCTACGGCGAGACCTTCCCCATCACCGAACCCCTCATCGACGAGAAGGTGGGGCGCATCCTGGGCCTCGACGGGGAGGCGAAGATGAGCAAGTCGCTGGGCAACACGGTGGGGATCCTGGCGGAGCCCGACGAGATCTGGGCCCGGGTGCGCACCGCCGTCACCGACCCCCAGCGGGTGCGCAGGACCGACCCCGGCCGCCCCGAGGTGTGCAACGTCTTCTCGCTGCACAAGCACTTCACCGACGCCGAGACGCTGGCCGAGATCGACCGGAAGTGCCGCGCCGCCGAGATCGGGTGCGTGGAGTGCAAGCGCATCCTGGCGGACAACATCGCCGACAACTTCGCGCCCTTCCGGGACCGCGCCGCCTACTACAAGGCCCGCCCGAAGGAGGTGCGCGACGTGCTGGAGCACGGCGCCCAGCGGGCCCGCGCCATCGCGGCAGACACCATCGACGAGGTGCGCGCGAAGATGGGGCTCCGCTGGCGGGACGCCATTTCCGACTGAGCCGGTGGGCGTATTCGCACACCGGTACCGCCCGCGCTATCTTGGGCCTCGACGCCTCGAACGCTTCCGGAGGTTCACCGATGCAGGAACTGTTCAAGGCCGCCATCGAGCGCGGCGCCAGCGACATCCACATCAAGGCGGGCGACTTCATCCGCGCCCGCATCCACGGGGACCTGCAGCCGCTCACGCAGCAGAAGCTCTCGGTGGATCAGGTAAGGAGCATCGCGCTCAAGCTCATCCCCCACGAAGAGGATCGTCAGAACTTCGACAAGATCCTCGACTACGACTGCTCGTGGGGGATCCCCGGCGTGGGCCGCTTCCGCGTGAACATCCTCAAGCAGCGCGGCTCACCCATGATCGTCATGCGGACCATCCCCATCGAGATCCCCACCACGCAGGACCTGGGTCTCCCGCCCATCATCGACAGGATCGCGAACAATGAGCGGGGGATGATCCTGGTGACGGGTGTGACGGGCTCGGGGAAGAGTTCCACGATGGCCGCCATGATCAACTGGATGAACCAGCACAAGCGGATGCACATCGTCACGCTGGAGAACCCCATCGAGTTCCTCCACCGCGACAACATGTGCTCCATCACCCAGCGGGACGTGGGCACCGACACCGAATCGTTCGTCACGGGGCTCCGCGCCGCGCTGCGGCAGGACCCCGACGTGATCCTCATCGGGGAGATGCGCGACAAGATCACCATCGAGACGGCGCTCAAGGCCGCCGAGACGGGCCACCTGGTCATCTCCACCCTCCACACCAAGAACGCGGTGCAGACCATCAGCCGCATCATCGCCGTCTTCGCGCCGGAGGAGCAGGAGATGATCCGCATCCGCCTCTCCGAGACGCTGCAGGCGGTGATCAGCCAGCGCCTGGTGCGCAAGAAGGAGGGCGGGCGCGTGGCGGCCATGGAGATCATGCCAGTGACCGCCACCATCCGCGACTGCATCAAGGATCCCGACCGCCTGGACGAGATCCCCGACCTCATCGAGGAGGGGAAGGACCATTACGGGTCGCAGACCTTCGACCAGCACCTCATGGACCTGGTGAAGAGCGGCCTGGTGGACTTCGAAGTGGCGAAGGCCGCCGCCAACAACCCCGCCGACTTCGACCTGAAGATGAACATGTTCTCCGGCGGCGGCCCCGGGGGCTCGGGCGTGGGGCAGGGCACGCTGCAGGACGAGATGACCAACATGTTCGGCAACTGACCCACCCAGGGAACTCCGGCCCATGATCGACCTGAGCGGCGCCTTCCTTCCCGTCACCACGCCCTTCGATTCCCTCTCCGGCGAGGTGGAGATGGTGGCGTTCCGCGAGAACCTCCGGGGCTGGTTCACTCATCCCATCCGCGGGGTGCTCATCGCGGGCTCCACCGGCGAGGCGGTCTTCCTGGACGAGCGGGAGCGCAGCGAGCTGGTGGCCGCCGCCCGCGACAGCGCGCCGGAGCACGGCCTGGTCATCGCCGGCACCGGCGCCGAATCCACCCGGGCCACGCTGCGCCTCACTCGCGAGGCGGCCTTCGCCGGCGCCGACGCGGTGCTGGTGAGTCCGCCGGCCTTCTACAGGGGGGCCATGACGCCGGAAGCGCTGGCGCGCCACTACCTGACGGTGGCCGACGCCTCGCCGGTGCCCGTGCTCATCTATCAGGTGCCGCTGCGGCTGAGCACGCTGGATCTTTCCACCGGGCTGGTGGCGGAGCTCTCACGCCACCCCAACATCGTGGGCATCAAAGACTCCCGCGGGAAGCTGGAGCTGGTGGGAGCGCTTGTGGAGCAGTGCGCCGAGGGGTTCCAGGTGCTGGTGGGCTCCGGCGCCATTCTGTACGGCGCGCTGGAGACCGGTGCGGTGGGCGGCATCGTGGCGGTGGGCCTCCTGGCGCCCGCCGAAGCGGCGGGAATCGTCAAGGCCTTCCGCGAGGGCCGGAGCGAGGAGGCGGGCCGGTTGCAGGAGCGAATCGCGCCGGTGCACACCGGGATCGTGGCGGGGATGGGCGTGCCCGGCATCAAGGCGGCGCTGGACCTCATGTCTATGCACGGGGGCGCGCCTCGCCCACCGCTTCTGCCCGCGCCGGAGAAGCTCCGGCAGGAGGCGGCGCGGATCCTGCGCGAGGCCGGGCTTCTGGCCGGGGCCAGGGCGTAACGGAGGCTACGAGCCCGGCACCACGGCGAACCCCGCGGCGGCGAAGTTGGCGCCCAGCGTGAGCGCCGCCTGGATCCCCTCCCGCGCCATCACCGCGAAGCTCACAGCGTCGGTGAGTGAGAACACCTGGTCGGCGAAGCGCTCCAGCCAGTGTCTCCGCGCCTGGGCGTGGAGTTCGGGCGTGGCGTAGACCACCACGTTCGGAGGACGCTCCACCG
>WGEM01000293.1 GCA_015492755.1 Gemmatimonadota bacterium
GAGCCGGAGTCTCCGCCGATGGAAGTCCATGAGCTCCTCTTCGGAACGTCCGTACCGGCCGTCGTACTCGGAGCCGTCGGCCAGGTACGCCCCGTAGGGCCCGATGCTGGCCGCCACCAGGGGCCGCACCCTGCGGTCCGCCCCACCGCCGGAGCCTGCCGAGTTCCAGAACCGGTCGCGCTCGTCCACCGCCAACCGCACCGCCTGGAGGAAGAGCGCCTCCGCCCGTGCCTCATCGATTCCCCGCCGGGCGAAGCCCTGGAAGGTGGCCTGGTAGGTGACGGTGGCGATGCAGTCGGCGCCCGCCTCCAGGAACGCCCGGTGCACCTCCGCCACCGCACCGGGGTTCGTGGTGAGCAACCCGGCGGACCAGAGGGTCTCGTCCAGCCGGTGGCCGCGCGCCTCCAGCGTGGTGGCGAGGCCGCCGTCCAGGATCCGCACCGTACCCGCGCCGAAGAAGCGCGCTACGTCCCCCACAGCTCCGTCATCTCATCATTGTACCCCACGAAGAACCGGCGTCCGATGCGAAGCGCCGGCGCGCGGAGCTTGCCCGAGCGGCCCAGGAGCAGCGACAGCAACTCTTCGTCGGGCGGGCGCTGGCGCTTCAGATCCACCCGGACCACCCGGCGCCCCCGGGCGACGAAGAGTTCGTCCACGCCCTCCAGGAGCTCCAGCGCCTCCGCGCCCGCCACCGGGTCCCTGGAGGCGTTGCGGACCTGCAGCGAGTCCATCCCAAGCTGCGCAAGAAACTCTTGCGTGCGGCGACAGCTCGTTCAGCCTGGGCGGTGATACCGCCACTCCACCGAAGGGGTGCTCATCGGATGCGCACGTACGTGGCGTGGGAGACGCCCATGATGCGGCCCTCCACCGCGCGGGGGACGCCGTCGAAGAATGTGACATAGCTCCATTTCGACGTCCTCCCCTCCCGGTTGGTGGACTCCACCGTCACCCGCATCCCGCCCTCGCCGTGAGGCTCGTACGTCATGACGTTCCGGGCGGGAGGCGGCGCGTCGGACTGCAGGAGCCACACGCCGAAGCGAGGGCCGGGATCCTGGGCGGCCGCCGGTGCGCCCAGCGCGGCGCACAACAGAGCCAGCGTTCCTGCCACACGCTTCATGGTTTCTCCTCGGTGTTCATCCCACGAATTCCCGGCCGCCGCACGCGCTCTCGAAACCACGTGCGCATGCCAGGGCATAGAGTTTCTGAGGATCCCGCTCGCGGATGGGCCCCTTACTCCCCCGCAACACGATGGGGAGATCCGCGGGCAGGAGTTCGCCGTGCTGGAGCCCGGCCAGCACGCCGGCGCGCGCCCGCTCCTCGTTGGCGCACGCCGCCTCGAGACCCAGCTCACACCCCCTGCGGAATGCGATGGCCGCCCGCCGCGCGTCGCCCTCCCGCGTCGCGATGAGGATGCCGAGTTCGTTGCACGACCAGGGCGAGCCCTCTTCACAGAAGTTCTGCTCGACCTTCGCAAGATATTCGCATGCACGTTCGGATCCCGACATACAGGCTTCGTTCCAGAAGGGGATCCACTGGCCCTCGTGCTCGTCGCCCACAATGCCCGTGAAGAAGAGCACCGCGAAGGCGGCGATCCACACGCCGGTGGACACCAGTCGCTGCCGCAGCGGCGTCATGCGGTCGATGATCCACGAGAGGTCCACCCGGTCCAGCGCGCCGCCGGCGAAGAGCCGGTCGATCCAGCGCACCGTGAGGTTCACCAGCGGGATGGGCAGAAGTTTGTCGTAGAAGGTGGGCGCGCCCACCGCGTCCAGAATCCCCGCCGCGGCGATGGTACCGAGGGCATAGAGGATGCCGAACACGATCCGACCCCGTTCGCTCCGGGGTGAGGTGGACGGATCGGTGAAGAGGAGGTGCATCCCCAGGAAGACGGCAATGGGGACGTATGCGTCATAGAAGTAGTACGTGCCGGTGAGGTGATAGAAGGCCAGACCCCAGAGCACCGTCGTGAGCACCGCCGAGATGGTCATGGTGGCCACCCCGAACAGAAGTTGTCCGGGGAGCGACACCAGGAAGATCACCAGGTGGATGTAGGGCGGATTGAAGAGCGACGTGGCGATCTCCAGCCCCAGCGTCTTGTCGGTGGAGCCGGTGAGGATGAGGAAGAGGGAGAAGACCGCCAGCGGGAAGGAGGACGGGTTGAAGACGTGCGCGGAGCGTCCCTCCCGCTCCCACCGGATGTACTCCTTTGCCAGATACCCCAGCGCCACGATGGCGAACTGCCAGTAGAACCACTCCGGCTTGAAGAGCAGGAAGAAGTTGATGCTGAATGTGATGGGAATGGGCCCGAATCCCAGTTCGTGCCAGCCCCGGTTCGTCCACGCGATGAGCGTGGAGACGCCGTAGGCGAAGAGGAGTTGAGCCAGGACCAGCGGAGGAAACGCGCGTATGCCCGGCACGTAGAGCACCCACCAGGTGAAGAGGAGCGCCTGCGCGATGGCCTGAACGTAGTGGGGCTTGCGAAGCACCACCCGGAGCTCCAGCGGCCTGGCGTCCTGACCGGCCCGCCACCAGAGCACCGCCGTCCAGAGGAGGAGGAAGACACCGGCCCCCGCGGTGGACAGCGCCACCGTGGGTACGCCGCGCAGCGCCCACGCCAGCGCCAGCATCCCCGCGGCGAAGGCGGCGGGTAGCAGCGCCGCCCGCCCGGGGCTCAGCTCATAGACCCGTCCGACGCTCACGCCGCACCCTCCCCCGCCTCAACGACCTTCACCTGGCGCTCCTGGCCTGAAGCGCTGTACGCGTCGACCCGTGGACGCCTCTCCCACATAGACGTTTCCCTCGCTGTCCACGCTCATCCCATGGGGGCGGATGAACTGTCCCGCCTGTCGACCGCCCCGACCGAACGCTCCCACAATGGTCAGGTCGCTCCGCCTGAGGATCCACACCTTGTGGTTCGTCCCGTCCGCCAGATACAGCCAGCGCTGCTC
Organism: Gemmatimonadota bacterium; assembly: GCA_015492755.1. Classification (GTDB taxonomy): domain Bacteria; phylum Gemmatimonadota; class Gemmatimonadetes; order Longimicrobiales; family Gaopeijiaceae; genus S146-37. The sequence continues at coordinate 2,949 of WGEM01000293.1, forward strand.
CTCATCGGGCGAGAGCGCCACCACGAACGCGGATCCCGACGCCCGCGTCGTGGGTGCCACGAAGCGCTCCGTGACGAAGGTTCCGTCGGTGCGGAACACCTGGATCCGGTTCCCCCTCCGGTCCGCCACGAAGAGGAGTCCGTCGCGCGATCCGATGATGCCGTGCACCGTGGAAAACTGTTCCGGTGGATCTGCTTCGGTGTTTCCGGAGCTACCGTCATAACGGTATTCGTCGTCGGGGGGCAGGCCGTAGGCGCCCCAGTGCCGCCGGTATTCGCCCGTCTCCGCGTCGAAGACGATGACCCGCCGGTTCCGGTACCCGTCGGCCACGAAGACCTCGTCGGTGCCGGGATCCACCCACACGCCCGCGGGCCCGCCCAGGAGGCGCGTGTCGTGGCTCCCGCCGGTCTCGTCGTAGACGCCCAGCGTCAGGAGCGGCTCCCCGTCCCGCGTGAACTTCATCACCCGGTGGTGGCGGTACGTACCGATCCAGACGTGGTCGTTGTGATCCACGAAGAGGCCGTGGGGGTTGCGGGGAAAACGACCGAGGTCGTCCGCCGGCTCTCCCCAGGCCTGCACCAGGTCGCCCTGCGCGTCGAACTCCAGGACCACCGGCGCCGGCACGCAGCACTCTGCGATGGGAGGATCCTGCACCGCGCCCGTCTCTTCCGGCGTGAGCGTCTCGTTGAGGTGCGTCACCCACACATGGTCCCGGCCGTCCACGAAGACCGCCGTCACCGACCCGATGATCCAGCGGTTGGGGAGCTCACGGGGCCACCACGGATCCACCCGGAGCTGCGGCGGCGAATCCGTGGAGGAAGCCTGCGCCGATGCCGGGGCAGGCGCGCACGCCGCCGCCACGCCGCACGCCAGAGCCAGCGCAGCCGCGAGCGAGCGAAACGGTGTGGGAGGGCTGATGGACGTCATGCGTTCGCCTCGTACGATGGGAGGGCCCCAACTTGGGGCACGCGGCGGCGGTGGGCGAGGGGCCGCGGTCCGCTACCATGCTCCGGGGCGGAAACGGGCCGTCACCGGCCGATGGTTGCTGGTGGTGGTCCCGTACGCCGGGAGGTAATCGTCCAGCGGCACCACGCTCACCGACGCCGTCACGTATTCAGCCGCCGCCTCGTCGGACACCAGGATGTGATCGATCATGTCACCGCGGCCGAGAAAGGAGGACTCCCCCAGCGCCGACAGCGCCTCTGTAGGGAACCACCATCGCCCCCCGCTGTCCAGAAAGGGACGGTATGGGGTGTCGCGCCCCGGAACGATGGATTCGTCCACGTCGTCGTTGAAGTCGCCCAGCACATAGACGCGCGCGGCGGGACGCTCCGTCTCCAGGTACGCGTGGAGGCCTTCAGCAGCCGTCCGGCGGCGCTGCCAGTCGTCGCCGGAGGAGCCCGCCTTGGCGTGGAGGACCAGGACCACCGCCGGCACCCACACGCCGCCGGACCGGACCTCCACCGCCACCTCCAACGGGGGACGCCCCGCGAAGGCGTGATCCAGCTCCGTGAGGACTAGTCGTGCGTCGCCCAGCCTGACGGCGTCATCGCGCACGATGAGCCCCACCTTGAGCTCGGTTCCGCCGAAGTCCCGATAGTAGGCGGGGCCGTCCTCCACCCGGGGGTCATCGGCCAGCAGTCCGGAATAGCCGGGAAGCTCCGCCAGGAGCGCGGCGAAATCGCCGCCGTCGCTGACCTCCTGCACCCCCCAGAGGTCCGCCTCCGCCGCGAGGATGACGTCCCGCACGTTCCGCCGCTGGAGGGCGTCGTCCGAGGGTCCGCCGTCCGGTGCCCCGAAGAACTCGAGGTTCCAGGTGGCGAGATCCAGGGTGGTGTCCGTGCCCAGCACCGGGAGCGTGACGGGTTCCTGTCCTCCGCCGGGCTCCCCCGCAGGAGAGGAACACGCGGCGGGCGCGAGGAGGAAGAGAAGAAGGACGGGGATGCGATACATGACGGTCCGGGCCGGCAGGTTCGACGGAGACGGCGCGGGAAACGTCGCCCTCACCGCCCC
>WGEM01000294.1 GCA_015492755.1 Gemmatimonadota bacterium
GACCCACGCGTGGCCGCACCCGTCAGGCCTCGGCCTTGTCGTCCTCTGCGGCGGCGTCCGCCTCCGCTCCGTCGGCGGCTCCGGCGTCCTCCTCCGACTCCGCGGCCGCCTCCGGCTGCGCCTCAGCGTCCGCTCCCGCCTCCGCGTCGGTGTCGGCCTCAGCGGCCTCGCCCTCCGCAGCGGGTTCCGCTTCGGCCTCCGCCTCCGACTCGGCCTCCGGCCGGTCGGCGTCACCGGCGGCCTCGGCCTCGGTGTCGGCCGGGCGTGCCGGCGCCTCGTCGGGGCCGCTCTCGGCACCCGCCATCGCGGCTTCCGCGTCCGCCTGGGCCTGACGCGCGGCCTCGATCTCCTCCTTGGACTTCCGCGTGGGCGGCTCGGTGACCTCCAGCACGATCCGGCGGTTGGCGGCGTCGGACTCCACCACCCGGAGGCTCACCGTCTCACCCGGCACGAAGTACTCCTCCAGGCGGTCGGCATCCTCCACACCCGAGTGGGAGGCCGGGACGAAGCCCTCGATGTCGTCGCCCAGGTCCACCACCACGCCCTTGTCCTGGACGCGAGCCACACGACCCTCGGCCTCCACGCCAGGCGCGAAGCGCTCCGAGATCATGGGCCACGGATCGTCGGTGAGCTGCTTCATGCCCAGAGAGATCCGCTTGTTCTCGGCGTCCACGTCCAGCACCATCACCTCCACTTCCTGGCCCTTCTGGACCACCTCGGAGGGATGCTCCACCCGGCGGGTCCAGCTCATGTCGGACACGTGGACCAGCCCGTCGATCCCCGGCTCGATCTCCACGAAGGCGCCGAACGAGGTGAGGTTCCGCACGATCCCGGTGAGGCGGGTCCCGGTGGGGTACTTCACCGGCAGCGCCAGCCACGGATCCTCCTCGATCTGCTTCATGCCCAGGGAGATCTTCTCCTCCTGGGGATCCACCTTCAGAACCACCGCCTCGATCTCGTCGCCGATGGAGACCACCTTGGAGGGGTGCCGCACGTTGCGGGTCCACGACATCTCCGAGATGTGGACCAGGCCCTCGACGCCCTTCTCCAGCTCGATGAAGGCGCCGTAGTTGGTGATGGACACCACGCGGCCGCGCACCCGGGCGCCCACGGGGTACTTCTTGTCGATGTCGGTCCACGGGTACGGCAGGAGCTGCTTCAGCCCCAACGAGATCCGCTCCCGGTTCCAGTCGATGTCCAGGACCTTCACGTCCAGCGTCTGGCCGATGCGCACCACCTCCGACGGGTGACCGACGCGGCCCCACGACATGTCGGTGATGTGGAGCAGCCCGTCGAGCCCGCCGAGATCGATGAAGGCGCCGAAGTCGGTGATGTTCTTCACCTGGCCCTCGCGCACCTGCCCCACCAGGAGTTCCTTCACCAGCTTCTCGCGCTTGGACTCCCGCTCCGCCTCCAGGATCACGCGGCGCGACACCACGATGTTGCGGCGCCGCTTGTTGAGCTTGATGATCTTGAAGTCGTAGGTCTGCCCGATGAGATCCTCGATGTTGGGCACGCGCCGCAGCGCGATCTGCGACCCCGGGAGGAAGGCGTCCACACCCATGAGATCCACCGTGACGCCGCCCTTGATCTTGCGCACCAGCGTCCCCTTGACGGGGCGGTCCGCTTCGTAGGCCTCACGGATCTTCTCCCACACCCTGAGGAAGTCCGCCTTCTTCTTCGAGAGCACGACGACGCCGTCGTCGTCCTCCAGGCTCTCCAGGAGGACCTCCACCTCGTCACCGGGCGCCGGCACCTCCTTGAATTCGTCGAGGGGTACCGCACCCTCGCTCTTGAAGCCGAACTCCAGGATCACGGCGGAATCGGTGACGCGGAGCACCTTCGCCCGCACGATCTCGCCTTCGCGCACGTTCTGGAAGTCGGCGCTGAACTCGCTCAGGAGCGCCTCGAACTCCTCGGCGGACGTGGGAAGCGGCTCCTCGCCGTAGGGATCGTGGATGAGCTCGGGGGAGATTCCAGCGGGGGCGTCGGCGACGGCAACCGCCTTCGCCGCTTCCGCCACCTCGGCCGCCTCTTCCGCCGCGAGTTCCTCCGCCGTCAGCGTGGTGACCTCACCGGTGAGGGCGTCCACCACCACCTCGGTGCCTTCGGGGAGTTCGTCGGTGTCCTGGTCCTGGACGTCAGGCTGGACTTCGGGGGATTCGTTCTCAGTCATGGATGTTCCTGCCGCCGTTCCGAAGAGATCGGAGTCGGCGTTGCCGCGCTCGGGGGACGAGCCCGGGTTGAGGTGAATCTCATTGGAGCGGAACGACTTCCGGGCCGCCCGCTCCGGCGAACAGCCAAGAAAGCTATCCACGGCTTAGAGATGGGTCAACGACCTGCCAGCGCCTCGCGCACCAGCGCCACCACGCGCTCCACCTGTTCGTCGAAGGTGAGGTCGGTGGTGTCGATCTCCACGGCGTCTTCCGGGCGACGGAGGGGCGAGATCTCCCGGCCGGCGTCCCGTGCGTCGCGCTCGGCGATGGCCGCCGCCTCGCGCGCCACAGCCTCCACGTCGGAGGGGTCCCCGCCGCAGGATCCGCGAGCGCGCTCGGTGACGTCGGCGGTGAGGAAGACCTTCACGTCGGCATCGGGGAAGACCACGGTGCCCATGTCACGCCCGTCGGCCACCAGCCGGCCGTGCGCACCGGCGTCGCGCTGTAGCGCCAGGAGGCTCCGTCGCACGTTGGGGAGCCGGGCCAGGTGCGAGACCCCCGAGGTCACCTCCGGGGTGCGGAGTTCGGCGTCCACCGGCTCACCGTCCAGGAGTACCACGAATCGGTCGGGCTCGGCGCGGACGCGCACATCCAGCGCCGCCAGCTCCTCCTCGCTGAGGTGGGGCCACGCCTCAGGCGGAACGCCGCGGCGCTGGAGCGCCAGCGTCATGGCCCGGTAGAGGGCGCCCGAGTCGAGGTGGCGAAATCCCAGCCGCCGCGCCACCTCCTTGGCGGTGGTGGACTTCCCGGACCCGGCGGGTCCGTCGATGGTGACGATGGGGCCCCTGCGCGGCGTCATGATCCCCCCGCCCCCAGCCGTTCCAACAGCTCCCAGAAGCCGGGAAAGCTCACCGCCGCGGCGCCGGGGGCGTCGATGTCGATGCGGTTGCCCGGCTGCGCGGCCAGGACGCCGAAGGCCATGGCGATGCGGTGATCGTGGAAGGCGCGGACCCTCCCCTCGAGGGGACGGGCGGTGCCTTCCACCGCGAGGCCGTCGTCGTATTCCTCCACCTCGAGACCCAGCGCCCGCAGGTTGATCACCAGCGCCCGGATGCGGTCCGACTCCTTGGCGCGGAGCTCCGCCGCGTCGCGAATGACGGTGGTCCCGCGGGCGCGCGCGCCCAGCACCGCCACCAACGGGAGCTCGTCGATCATGGCGGGGATCTCGGCGCCCTCCACCGTCACCGCGGAGAGCTCGGCGGGACCCGCCTCCACGTCGCCCACCGGCTCGCCCACCCCGGTGTCGGCGTCGCCGTCCCGAGCGTGGACGAGGAGCCGGGCCCCCATCCGGCGGAGGACCTCGAGAAAGGCCGTGCGCGTGGGGTTGAGCCCCACCTCCAGCACCCGTACCGGCTCAACGGACACGCCCAGCGCACCTGCGGCGAGCACGAACGCCGCCGAGCTGATGTCGCCCGGGACGCGGAAGCGGAGCGGTGCGATGCGCGGAGGCGGGTCCCGGAGCTCCACCCGCCAGCCCCCCTCCGCAGGATGCTCCACCACCGGGACGCCGACGGCACGGAGCATCCGCTCGGTGTGATCCCGCGAGCGCCGGGGCTCGGTGAGGGCCACAGGAGCGGCCCCGGTGAGCCCGGCCAGGAGGATGGCGCTCTTCACCTGCGCGCTGGCCACCCGGGTGGGCCAGTCCACCTGGCGGAGCGGGTGCCTGCCCCGCACGCGGAGGGGCAGACGCCCTTCCTCCTCCAGGAACTCGAGCGCCGCGCCCATGGCCTCCAGCGGCTCGGTGACGCGGCGCATGGGCCGCGAGCGGAGGGACGCGTCGCCGGTGAGCACGGCCTCCACCTCCGTACCCGCCAGCACCCCGCACAGC
>WGEM01000295.1 GCA_015492755.1 Gemmatimonadota bacterium
CCCGCCCCAGACCCACATCCACCTCCACCAGCACCCCCACGGTGCACCCGGCCTCCCGGCACGCCGCCGCCAGGCCGTCAAGGACGTCGGCGGAGTCCAGCGCCACCTTGAGATCCCGGCCCGGCGCCAGCCGCGTCAGGCGGCGCAGCTTGGCGAAGCCCACCGGCGGATACGCCAGCAGGAGATCGTCGGTGAGCCCCGCCATCGCCTCCGCTTCGCGCAGCGTGGCCACCGTGAGGCCGGCGGCGCCGATGTCCAATTGCATCCGCGCCACCGCTCGGGACTTGTGTGTCTTGATGTGCGGCCGCCAATCGAGGTCGTGGGTCCGTGCGACGTCCGCCACACGGCGCGCGTTGGCACGGGCCCGTGTGAGATCCACAACCCCCAGGGGCGTCTCCAGCTCCGGGTCCCGCAGGGCATCGGACAGGGCGCCCGGCTCGGCGTGTCTCGGCGCCGTGCTCACCCCAGGGCGTCCTCGATGGCGTCCAGGAAGTCCGTGTCCGACTCGTCCACCGGCCCGTACCTCATCCAGCGGATGGTCCCGTTGCGGTCGATGAGGAAGGTGGCCGGCAATCCCAGAACCTGATAGAGCTCCATACCCCGCATCTGAGGGTCGTGGAGGATGGTGTAGGTCACCCCGTACTCCTCCACGAACGCCGCCACCTGGAGGGCGGCATCGCCGCTGTCCATGGAGATGCCCACGATCTCGAAGCCGCGGTCCCGGTACCGCTCGTAGAGGCTCTGGAGAAACGGAGTCTCGTGCCGGCACGGCGCGCACCAGGTGGCCCAGAGATTGAGGAGGACCACACGTCCACGAAGCGACGAGAGCGCCACGGTGTCGCCCTCCAGAGTGGCGGCCACGTACTCCGGCGCCGGCGCCCCCACCCGAGGACCCGCGGGAGCCTCACGGGCCACGCAGCCCGCCAGGACCCAGAGCATCGCCACCGGCAGGACGCGCTTCACGAGTCCGCCTCCGTCCCGGCGCGCCGGATGCGGACCAGGCGCACGCGCCGCTCCGTCCCCGAAACGTCCGTCCAGGCCAGGAACACCGACCCGTCGGGAGCGACGGCCGCCCGGGGAAAGCCCGTGCCTCGCGCCGCCGAGGCGGCGGCCACCGCGAGGGACTGCTCGTGGCTGCCGTCGGAGTGCAGGAGCCGCGCGCGCACCTCGGCGCTCTCGCCGCCGATGCGCTCCAGCCAGGTGAGGAGGAACGCTCCGTCCGGCAGCCCCACCAGATCCACCCGGCCGCTCGGGTTCCCGTCGTCCACCACCGCCGGCGCACCGAAGGTGGCCCCGTCGTCGGTGGAAAACGCCACCTTGACCCGCGGCTCGTTCCCGGCTGCGGTGAACCAGGCCACCCCCAGCACGTCACCCGCCACCGCCACCGCCGGGCCGTTCACCGGGCAGCCGCCGATCTCCCACCCGTCGCGGTGCACCGGCCGGCCCTCCGTCCAGGCGCCGTCCACGAAGCGGGTGACGTAGATGTCGCGGATCTCCCCGGGGCTGCGGTCACGGTACGCCACCACACCTACACCCGACGGGGTGAGCACGGCGTCGGTCTGACAGCAGTCACAGGCCCGCTCGTCCAGGAGCTCTTCGGGTCCGGTGGCACCGTCCGCCGTGGCGGTGCGGAAGCGCACGGTCATCTCCCGCGCCGCCGCGTCGGGTGCGGTGTACTTGCGCCCGTCCAGCCAGACGAACCCCATGGCGTCATCCACGGGGAAGGCACTCACGAACCCGTGCTCGGTGGGCGTACCGTCTTCGTGCGGCGTCCAGGGCTCCGACCAGGTGGCCCCGCCGTCGCTCGAGTGCGCGACGCGGATCCCGTAGTCGTAGCCTCCCTCCCTCCCGCGCTGGAGCCAGTGCACCCACAGCACCCCGTCGGGCCCCACGTGGACGGAGGGGAAATCCGCCCAGTTGACGAAGAACGACGTACTCTCCGCCACCGTCACCGGCTCCGTCCACCCTGCCCCGTCCCACGCAGCGAAGCGCACGGCGTGGACCTCGGCACCCACACGCTCCTGCCAAGTCATGACGACACCGTCGGCGGTAGCGGCCAGGCTTGGCTCGCCGCTCCCGGAACCCGCAGGAGCCGCGACGGACTCCGCCTGAAGAGTCGACGCCGGTCGCGCGGACGTCTCGGCGCCCTCAGGGGCGCATGCGGCGAGCGAGGTGAGGACCGCCAGGGTAACGGTCCGGGTACTCAGGGTAAGCCGGAGTGTGCGGGGTGCGTACATTCGAACGAGCTCCTCGGGGTTCGCGGGGGCGCCCCCGACGATGCCGGGTTGCATCGCCGCGCGCGAGTCCGGAGAATCTGAATCGTGACGGCGGTGGGGGTCAACGTGTGCAGGATTCCCACAGACGGCCGTCGCACGGGACGGGGCGGGTGAAACGTTTACGACTGAGGCGGACGAGGGTATGAGCATCCCGAGGCAGGCGGCGCGCGGCGCTGCGGGGTTGATGGTGGCGGGAGCGCTTCTGGGCGTACCGGTGGAGGCGTCCGGGCAGTACTTCGGAAGGAACAAGGTCCAGTTCGACCAGTTCGACTTCCAGGTCCTCCGCACCGACCACTTCGACATCTACTTCTATCCCGAGGAAGCGGAGGCCGTCTTCGACGCGGCCCGCATGGGCGAGCGCTGGTACGAACGGCTGGCCCGGGCGTTCCAGCACGAGTTCGAGCGCCCCAAGCCTGTCATCTTCTACGCCGACCACCCGGACTTTCAGCAGACCAACACGCTCTCGGGGTTCATCGGAGAGGGCACCGGAGGCGTCACCGAGTCGCTGAAGAACCGGGTCATCATGCCGCTCACCGGCTCGTACTGGGACACCGATCGTGTCCTGGGGCACGAGCTGGTGCACGCCTTCCAGTACAACATTGCCCAGTCCCGGCGCGGCGGGGGGTTGCAGGGCCTGGTGACGCTTCCCCTCTGGCTGGTGGAAGGGATGGCGGAATACCTCGCGGTGGGGCGGGACCACCCGCTCACCGCCATGTGGATCCGGGACGCCATCCGCAGGGACGACCTGCCAACCATCCGGCAGATGACTCGCGAGGCACGCTTCTTCCCTTACCGGTTCGGACAGGCGCTCTGGGCCTACATCGGCGGCACCTACGGTGACGACGCAGTCATTCAGGTGTACCGCCGGGCGCTCCGCATCGGCTTCGAGGGTGCCATCCAGCAGGTCCTGGGGCTCTCCACCGACACGCTCTCGGGCCGCTGGAAGGCGCAGGTGGCGCGCGAGTACCTCCCCCTCCTGGAAGGCCGAAACGCCCCCGAGGACGAAGGGCATCTCATCCTGGCACCCAGCACAGGGAGCGGTCGCACCAACATCTCGCCGGCCATCAGCCCGGACGGGCGGACGGTGGCATTCCTTTCCGAGCGCGATCTCTTCTCGGTAGATCTCTACCTGGCCGACGCACGCACCGGCAAGATCCTCCGCAAGCTCTCCAGCGCCAACTCCGACCCGCACATCGAGGCACTCCGCTACCTCGACTCCTCCGGCACGTGGTCCCCGGACTCGGAGCGCTTCGCGTACGTGGTCACCGCCGACGGCGACAATCAGCTCCAGATCGTCTCCGCCAAGAACGGCGCGGTGCTGGAACGGGTGGCCTTCGATCACCTGGGCATCGGCGCCCTCACCAACCCTGCGTGGTCACCCGACGGTCGCTACATCGCGTTCTCCGGGTCGGTGGGCGGCATCAGCGACCTCTTCGTGTACGACCTGGAGTCGAAGGAGACGGTCCGGCTCACCAACGACAAGTACGCTGACCTCCAGCCCAACTGGTCTCCCGACGGCCGCACCATCGTCTTCGCCAGCGACCGGGCGCCGGAGACGAACTTCGAGCGACTCACCTACGGTGCCTTCCAGCTCACCACCATCGACGTGGCCACCGGGCGCATCGCGGTGATCCCCGTCTTCGGGAACGTGAAGCACATCAACCCGGTGTACTCCGCCGACGGGCGCCGGATCTACTTCATCTCGGACCAGGACGGTTTCAGCGACGTGTACGCGCTGGACCTGCGGGACGGATCGGTGCTGCGGATGACATCCGTGGCCACGGGCGTGAGCGGGCACACGTATCTCTCGCCGGCCATGTCGGTGTCCCCCGACGGACTCATGGCGTACACCGTCTTCGACGAGCTGGAGTTTCACATCTACACGAAGGACGTGAACACCGCCGGGCGGGTGGTGCAGGTCCCGCTGGACGCCCGGCGGCAGCCGGCGCGAAAGCTCGTGCCCACCCAGCCGGACCGCTTCAGCCGGGTGGCCACCTACCTGGCGGATGCCGAGACGGGGCTTCCGCCCTCCAACGCCTTCGGACCGGACGACGTGGAGCCCTACGATCCGGAGCTCTCGCTGGACTTCGTGGGCCAGCCTTCGCTGGGTGTGGGGACGGACAATTTCGGCAACTACATCGGCGGCGGCGCGTCGGCCTACTTCAGCGACATGCTGGGGGACCGGGTGCTGGGTGTGGCGGCCCAGGCACAGGGAACCTTCAAGGATATCGGCGGGCAGGTCTTCTACGCCGACTTCTCCAGACGGTGGAACTGGGCGGTGAGCGCCGCACGGATCCCCTTCCTCCTGGGGTTCTACGACTTCGGCGTGGACCCGGTGCTGGACGAGAACGGGCAGCCCATCACCGACGACGAGGGCAACCCGCTGGTGCGACGGTATACCGGACTCGGGCGATACCGGATTTTCATCTCCTCCGCCGCCGGACAGGTCTCGTACCCCTTCTCGTCCACACAGCGCGTGGAGTTCCAACTGGGTCTGACGCGCTACAGCTATGACATCGAGCTGGACAAACTCTATCAGGACCAGTTCGGGCGGGTGGTGGACTTCGCCCGGCTGAACCAGGACGACCTCTGCGCCGAGCCCGGCGGGCGCCTCTGTGCGCCCGACGCCGTGAACCTCGCGCAGGCGTCGGCGGCGCTGGTGGGCGACAACGCCTTTTTCGGCTTCACGTCGCCCATCCGCGGCGGCCGGTACCGCTTCGAGGTGGAGCTCACCAGCGGGTCGGTGGACTACACCACCATCATCGCCGACTGGCGGCGCTACTACAGCCCCGGCACGAACCTCACGGTGGCGGTGCGGGGCCTCCACTACGGGCGCTACGGCCTGGGCGCCGAAGAGAACACGCAGGGGGGCTTCGGGTTGCTGAACCCCCTCTTCCTCGGATTCGAGACCTTCATCCGCGGCTATGCCTGGGAGAGCTTCAGCGGGGCGGAGTGTGTGGGAGGGTCCAACGGGAGCTGCCCCGTCCTGGACCGGCTCTTCGGACAACGCATCGCGCTGGCCAACTTCGAGCTCCGCGTCCCGCTCGTCGGGGTGGAGCAGTTCGGGCTCATCAATTTCCCGTTCCTGCCCACCGAGCTCCTGGTCTTCGCCGACGGTGGGCTGGCCTGGGACGACGACAACCCGGCGACGCTGGAATTCAAGACGCGCACCGCCGAACGGGTTCCGGTCTTCTCCACCGGCGTCTCGGCGCGCTTCAACATCCTGGGCTTCCTCATCCTGGAAGCGTACTACGCCTACCCCTTCCAGAGGCCGGACAAGGGCTGGCACTGGGGCTTCCAGATCGCGCCCGGCTGGTAGGCGAACGCGCCGGTCCGGAAAACGGCACACGGCCCCGGACGCCCGTGGCGTCCGGGGCCGTGTTGTGTCCGCGGGATCATGTGAACGCGTTGCGGGCCGCGGCGAACCCAACGCGGTCCGCTCTCTTACTCGGACAGGCTCCTAGAAGATAGAGATGTTGACGAAGCGCTTCGGGTTCTCGCGGAACTCCGCCAGCAGCGCGGCCAGTTCCGCGGCGGCGGCGTTCACGTTCACGTAGAGGGTGGAGTCCCGAACCAGCCGGCCGAGTGTGCCCTCGCCTGACTCCACCCGAGCCAGGATGGCGCGCAGGCTGGAGAGGGTGGCGTCCACCTCCCGCCCGGTCTCGTTCAGCGACGCCATCATGGAATCCGCGCGGGCGATGGCCCGCGTCAGATCCGGCCCCACCTCCTCGGTGGTGCGCTGCACGCCTTCGGCGGCCTCCCGGAGCGAGACCGTGAGCGCGCGGATCTCTCCGCGCTGCTCCCGGATCACCTCCGACATCTGGCTGAGGAGGCCTTCCAGCTCCCGGGCTCCGCCCTGCATGGCGGCCACGGTGGAGTCATCCAGGAAGGCTTCCACCTGGCGCAGGACCCTGTTGGCGTGCGTGCTCAGGTCGTCCACCGAGCCCAGGATGCCGCCGGCGCGGCCACCCTCCCCCGGGAGTGTGTCGCCCTCCTCCACGAATCCCGGCCCGGGGCCGGGGAGGATCTCCACCGTCCGCCCGCCGAAGATGCCGGCGGCGCCCAGACGCGTGCGCGAGCCTTCCGGGATCTTCCACTCACCCTCCACCTCGAGGGTGATGGTGACCTCTCCGTCGGGACGCATCTCGAAGGAGTGGATCCTCCCGATGTTCACGCCCCGCATCTGGATGGGATCCCCCCTCCGCACTCCGCCGGCGTCGTCCACCACCGTGTGGACCATGTAGCGCCCCCGCAGCGTGGCGGGATCGGTGAGCAGGAAGAGAACCGTGATGAAGGAGAGCAGCCCGGCGATCACAAAAACCCCCAGCCGGGCCTCGCTCACGCCGCGCGCACGCGGCAGATGCTGCGCAACCTCCGCCTCGGGCGGCCCCGCCGCCCCGGCGCGCGTCGAATCGTTCATAGAGTGCCTTCCACCATGAGATCGAGCGCAGCCTCTGCGGCCGCGCGGTCCACGAACGCCCGGACGATGGGATCGTCACAGGCGCGGAATTCGTCGGGGGTCCCGCAGAAGCGCAACGTACCCTGGTGGAGCATGGCCACCCGGTCGCACATCTCGAGCCCCCCCTCGATGTCGTGCGTCACCAGCAGCGACGTCACCTCCAGCTCCGCGGAGAGGCGGCGGATGAGCCGCTCCACCGCCGCGGTGTTGATGGGATCCAGCCCGGTGGTGGGCTCGTCCCAGAGGAGCGTCTGCGGCCGCCCCACGATGGCCCGCGCGATCCCCACCCGTTTCTTCATCCCACCGCTGAGCTCGCTGGGAAGCTTCGCCAGCACTTCGCGGGGCTCGAGGTTTACCAGCTCCAGCGCCTCCCAGGCGCGGCGTCCCGCCTCCACGCGGGGCATCCGCTTCAGCTCGTCCTCGGGAATCCCCATGCAGACGTTGTCCATGACGTTGAGGGAGTCGAAGAGGGCGGCGTTCTGGAAGACGTAGCCCACACGGCGGCGGACCCGGTCCAGCGCATCGGGCCCGCCGCGGTACACGGAGATCCCGTCCACCTCCACGTCTCCGATGTCGGGGACGATGAGGCCGATGGTGGTCTTGAGGAGGACGCTCTTCCCGGTCCCCGAAGGCCCGAAGAGCGCGAACATCTCCCCCGTCTCCACCTCCATGCTCACGCCGCTGAGGACGGGCAGATCGAAGGCCTTGTGGATGTTGCGGTAGACGATCACGGCGGCCTCAGTTGAGCATCAACGGCGGGAAGAGCGCGTCGAGGATGAGGATGGTGAGCGTCATGAACATCACCGCCTGGGTGGTGGTCACCCCCACGCCCTCCGCGCCACCCTTGGTCTGAAAGCCCATGTGCACCGAGATGAGGGGAATGGCGAGCCCGAAGACCAGCGCCTTGGTGAAGGAGTAGAAAAGGTCCCAGCTGTGCCAGAAGAGGCGCGCGCCGTAGAGGAAGGATTCGGGCCCCAACCCCACGTCGATGTACGCTGCGGCCATCCCGGCGACGATCCCGATGAAATCGGCGATGCCCACCAGGAGCGGCATCACCAGGACGCCCGCCAGCACCCGCGGCGCACCGAGGATCGCCACCGGGTCGCGACCCAGCGCCTTGAAGGCGTCGATCTGTTCCGAGACCACCATCGTCCCTAGCTCCGCCGTGATCCGTGCGCCGATGCGCCCCACCAGGACGATGGCGGTGAGCACCGGGCCCATCTCCAGCACCACCGTCTCCACCACCAGGCTCCCCAGGACGTAGAGGGGCATGGCGCTGGTCATCTGATACCCACCCTGCTGGCTCGTGACGATGCCCGCCAGCGAGCCCGTCACCAGCACGATGGGGAGGCTCTGGATTCCCATGATGTACATCTGCCGGAGTACGGCCTTCGGACTCACCTTGAGCCGCGCCACCGCCATCACCACCTGCCAGAAGAGGAGGCCGAGGCCCCCGGCGTGTTCCAGCGTCACGCGGGTGGTTCGGCCTACCCCGGCAAACCAGCGCTCGACGGGGGCAGGCAGGGCAGAGCCGCCGGAGGGTTCGTGCTGCACGTGCGGACCAGGCATGGAGTGGGTGGACGCCGGGCGGTGCAGGATCCGTGCCCGGCGGAGCGTGGGAACGTTCGGGGAAAGCGCCCGCAAGATCAACCGGTTCCCGGGCCGGATTCGGGTCCCTCCGCTCCGTACCTGGCCTGAATCCTGCTGGGATGACAGCTTCCACGGACGCAGCAGTGCAGGTGGATCCATCACGGAGCGACAGTGAAGGTGAGCAGACGAACGAGGCGGGCCCACCGGGCACCGGTTCTGGCGCTGGCGGCGGTGCTGGCGTGGGGAAGGGCGGGCATGGCGCAGACGCCGGACGAGATCCAGCGGGAGATGGAGGCGCTCATGCAGCGGCCGGAGGTACAGCGCGCGCTCCGGTTAGTGGAGGAGCGGGACGCCCGAACCATGGCGGATCTCCTGAGCCTCACGGAGATTCCGGCGCCCCCCTTCGGCGAGGAAGAGCGGGCGCGCCGGTTCATGGAGATGCTGGTGGAGCTGGGCGTGGACCGGGCGTGGATCGATGAGGAAGGCAACGTTCTGGCGCTCCGGAAAGGCACCGGAAGCGGTCGGGTCGTCGCCATCTCCGGCCACCTGGACACCGTCTTCCCCGAGGGCACCGACGTGACGGTTCGGCAGCGGGGAGACACCCTCTTCGCCCCGGGCATCAGCGACGATACGCGGGGTCTGGCGGCGGTGCTGGCGGTGCTCCGCGCGCTGAACGAAGCGGGTATCCGGACCCGGGACGACCTCCTCTTCATCGGCACGGTGGGTGAGGAGGGGCTTGGAGACCTCCGCGGCGTGAAACACCTCTTCCGCGAGGGCGGCCCGCGCATCGACGCATTCATCTCCGTGGATGGAGCCGGGTCGGTGCGCATCGTCCATCAGGCGCTGGGCTCGCACCGTTATCGTGTCACCATCCGCGGACCCGGCGGCCACTCCTGGGGAGCCTTCGGCCTGGCGAATCCGGCGCACGCGCTGGGGCGTGCCATCGAGTACTTCCAGGTGGCAGCCGATGCCGTGACGCGTGACGAACCCAGGACCTCCTACAACGTGGGTCGCATCGGTGGCGGCACCTCGGTGAACTCCATCCCCTTCGAAGCGTGGATGGAGGTGGATATGCGCTCCGAGAGTCCCGAGGCGCTGGAAACGGTGGACCGGGTGCTCCACCGGGCCGTGGAGCGGGCGGTGGCGGAGGCCAACGCGGCGCGGCGCGGGGGCGAGCCCCTCACCGTGGAGATGGATCTCATCGGAGACCGTCCCTCCGGCGAGATTCCGGCGGAGCACCCCTTCGTCCAGCGTGCCGTGGCGGCCTCCCGGGCGCTGGGCATCGAGCCCGAGCTGGGCCGGAGCTCCACCGACGCCAACATCCCCATCTCCAAGGGCACTCCGGCGGTGACGGTGGGGGGCGGCGG
>WGEM01000296.1 GCA_015492755.1 Gemmatimonadota bacterium
CACCATCGCCATTGCCGCCACGGCCCCGCAGCTGGCGGGGCAGCGCGCGGCGGCGGTGGCGCTCCCGCTCCTCACCGTGATGGTGGGGCTTCTGGCCTCCCTGGTGGGCATCGCCGCCATGAAGTTCCTGGAGAAGCGTGATCCCTCCCACGCCCTCCACGGAACGACGTGGGTGGCGGGCGCCCTCTTCCTCGGAGCCATGTACTTGGTGGTGAATGCCCTGGGCATCACCTACGCCGACGCGGGTGGGGTCGTCTACTCCGCCAGCGGCCCGTGGATCGCCATCATGGCGGGGACGCTGGCGGGGATCCTCATCGGCGTGGTGACGCAGTACTACACCGCTGCCGGCCCCATCCGGAAGATCGCCGATTCCAGCCAGACCGGGTCCGCCACCAACATCATCACGGGGCTTGCGGTGGGGATGGAGTCCACCGCCATCCCGGTGATCCTCATCTGCGTCGCCATCGGCGTGTCCTTCCACTTCGCCGGACTCTACGGTATCGGCATCGCCGCCGTGGGGATGCTCGCCACCGTCGGGGTGACCATGTCGGTGGATGCCTACGGTCCCATCGCCGACAACGCTGGGGGCATCAGCGAGATGAGCGGGCTGGGTCCGGAGACACGCGCCATCACCGATTCGCTGGACGCCATCGGAAACACCACCGCCGCCATCGGGAAGGGATTCGCCATCGGTTCGGCTGCGCTCACCGCGCTGGCGCTCTTCAGCGCGTACTCATCGAAGGTGGGTCTGCAGGCCAGCGGCATCGATCTGGTGAACCCCTATGTGGTCATGGGGCTCTTCATCGGCGGGGTGCTGCCCTTCTTCGTGGCGGCGCTCACCATGACGGCGGTGGGCCGTGCCGCGCAGGGGATGGTGGAGGAGGTGCGCCGCCAGTTCCGTGAGATCCCCGGGATCATGGAGGGCACCGCCAAGCCCGATTCCGCTCGGTGCGTGGACATCTCCACCCGGGCGGCGCTGCGGGAGATGATCCTCCCGGGTGTGACGGCGGTGCTCGCTCCCGTGGTGGTGGGGTACTTCCTGGGCGTGGAGGCGTTGGGCGGACTCCTGGCGGGCGCCACGGTGACGGGTGTCCTCATGGCGCTCTTCATGGCCAACGCCGGCGGCGCCTGGGACAACGCGAAGAAGTACATCGAGGGTGGCGCCTTCGGCGGGAAGGGGTCCGACGCCCACAAGGCGGCGGTGGTGGGAGACACGGTGGGCGACCCCTTCAAGGACACCTCCGGCCCGTCGCTCAACATCCTCATCAAGCTCATGAGTGTGGTGTCGCTGGTGCTGGCGCCCTGGTTCGTGCGGATCCACGGCATGGCGGACGGCTCCACCTCGTCGTGGTTCGCCGACGTCGTCCGGAGTCTTTTCGGCTGATGCTGCGGTCGCCGTCCTTCGAAGGCGCGCTGGATTTCGCCTCCCGCCTCATCCGCATCCCCGGTCTCTCGGGCCGGGAGGGTGAGGTTGCGGCGTGCGTGGCCGACGAGATGCGCGCGCTGGGCCTCCAGGACGTCCGGATCGACGCGGCGGGCAACGTCATCGGCGTGGCGCGGGGGCGCGGAGTCGCGCCCCCCGTCATGCTGAACGCCCACCTGGACGTGGTGGCGGAGGGCGCGCACGACGAGTGGGAGGTTCCCCCCTTCGCCGGCATCGTTCAGGACGGCTTTCTTCACGGCCGCGGTGCCATGGACATCAAGGGCCCACTGGCGCTTCAGACCTACGCGGCGGCGGCGCTGGCGGGCGAGGCCCCCGGCGACGTCATCGTGGCGCACACCGTACTGGAGGAGCGGGGCGGGCTGGGGATGAAGCACCTGCTGGAGTCCGGTGAGGTGGCGCCCGCCGCCGTGATCATCGGAGAGGCCACGCACGGAGACGTGTGCATCGGACACCGCGGCCGCGCGGAGCTGGAGGTGCGCATCGGTGGCGTGGCCGGACATGCCTCCGCGCCGGAGCGTGCCTGCAACGCGCTGGAGCTTCTGGGTGACGTCCTGGCCGCGGTGCGCGAGGTTGCGGCGCCACCGGAGGTGGATCCGGTGTTGGGACCCGAGAGCCTGGTGGCCACCATGGTCCGCGCGCTTCCCGAAAGCCACAACGTCATCCCCGATCTTGCGGTGGTCACCCTGGACTGGCGCGTCCTCCCGGGGGCGGAGCTGGAGGGGCTCACGGAACGCGTTCGGGCCGCCGTGGCCGGGAGGATTCCGGAGCTGCCCGAGGGTTTCTCGCTGGATGTGCACGCGCCGGTGGAGGTGCAGACCACCTACACCGGTCTCACGGAAGAGCGGAACCTCCTCACCCCCGGGTTCATCATGGACCCGGATCATCCGGTGGTGGAGGCTGCGGCGCGCGCCGTGGGGCGCCGGGACGGAGGCGGTCCTGCGGAAGTGCGGCCCTGGACCTTCGCCACCGACGGAGGCTGGTCGTGCGGCGTCTTCGGGATCCCCACCGTGGGATTCGCCCCCGGCGAGGAGCGCTTCGCCCATACCAACCGGGAGCGCCTCGCGGTGGAGGAGGCCCGCTGGGCCTTCGCCCGCTATCCGGAGCTGATCCGGAGCGTCCAGGAGGCGCTGGCCTGACCCGGGCAGTGGCCGGGTGGCCCATACCTTCACCTGGCGGCCTCTGAACGCTAGCTTTAGCGGCTTGCCCATGACGGCGGGCACGACAACCCGAATCGCCCGCTCCGTGGCCGCGTCGGTGAGCCGCATCACCGCGCAGACGCCGCGGGGCCCGTGTACGTGAACGACGGACCGAGGGAATGCACATGCGGACATACGAAGTCGTCTACATTCTGGACCCGGCGCTGGACGAAGCCGCCGCCACGCGGAAGCTGGAAACCTTCCACGAACTCGCCACCGCGAAGGGTGGTGAGGTCACCGCGGTGGATCACTGGGGTACCCGTCAGCTCGCCTATCCCATCAAGAAGCGCACGTCGGGCTACTACGTGGTGGCTCACTTCACCGCCCACCCCGACGCGCTCCCCGAGTTCGAGCGGCTCCTCCGCCTCGATGAAGAGGTCCTCCGCTATCTCATCGTCCTCAACGAAGGCGAGCCCACCAGCGGCGAGTCGCTCCTGGGCGAGGTACACGGAGCCCCCCGCGACGAAGATGAGGACGGGGACGAAGACGTGGACGAGGATGAGGACGAGGAGGGCGACGACGAGGGTGAGGACGACGAAGGTGATGCCGGAGCGGGCCCGCCGGTGTACTCGGGACCGAGGGGGCGCCGCCGTCGTATGGAGGGACCGCCCGTCCTGCAGCTCAACTACAAGGACGTGGAGACGCTCTCCCACTTCGTGACGGAGCAGGGCAAGATCCTCCCCCGCCGGACCACGAAGGTGAGCGCGGCGTTCCAGCGGCAGCTGGGCCGCGCCATCAAGCGCGCCCGCTACCTGGCGCTCCTGCCCTACACCGAGAGCCACAAGATCTGAGTCCGGTGGACGAGCAGGCACCTCTCCTCTCCGGACGGGCGGGCGGACGCGAGTGGCCCCGGGCGCTGACCCTCTTCGCACTCCTGGTGGCCACCTCCGTGCTCCAGCCTTCGGTGCTGGTGGCGCTCCCGTTGGTGGCGCTGGTGGTGGTCGGGGGGGTGCGCCGCCCCGCGACGCTGGCCGCGCTGCTGGTGGCGGTCCTCGTGGCATGGGCCGGGCGCCGCGACGGGGTGTGGTTCCTGGAGCGGGCCTGGGCCCTCCTGGTGGGGTCGTGGTTTGCCGCGCTCTCGGTCCTTCGCCCACGCTGGCGGCTCACGTCGCGCACGCTGACGGCGGTCCTCTTCAGCGCGGGGACCGTGGCGGCGGTGCTGGCCGCCCGCGCCGGCGCGTGGGGCGTGGTGGACTGGGCGGTGCGCGACCGCGTGATGGGCGCCGTGGCCACCTTCGTCCAGGTGGCGGGCGTGGTGCGGAACGGCGGTGCGCTCTCACCGGCGCTGGTGGCGGCTCTCTATGAGACCGCGGAGCTCCAGGTTCGGCTCTTCCCGGCGCTGACGGCGCTGGGATCCATGGCGGCGC
>WGEM01000297.1 GCA_015492755.1 Gemmatimonadota bacterium
GGTGATGCACCTGGACCGCTTCGACCTGGGTGCGGAGCGGAGGAGGTTCGTGCGGTAGGCCGCAGCTCCCAGCGCGCGCGCGCACCCGGCCGCCCGGTCTCCGCTCCCTCCGGGGGGCGGGGCCGGGCGGTTGTGGTTTGGGCGACGCCGGGTCGCGCCCGGCCATGGCGGCGCCCGCAGCGGGCGGCGAGCGTCGGCGGCCGTTGTGGTTGGTCCCGCTGAGCGATATCAATATGATACTGTTATCATATCACTCTGCATTCGCCATGGCCGACATTGCCCTCCGGGGCCTTCCCGACGACATCCACCGGGCCCTCAAGGACGCGGCCCGGCGCAACCACCGGAGCCTCAACGGCGAGATCCTGGCCCGCCTGGAGGCGTCCGTGCGCCCGCCCGTCAGGGACGTGGACGCGCTCCTGAAGCGGATCCGCACGCGCAGCAGCAGGCTGGAGCTGGGCTGCCTCCAGGAGGACGAGCTCCGCACGCTCCGCGACGACGGCCGGGCGTGATCGTCGTCGACACGAACGTCGTCGTCCATCTCCTGGTGAGCGGTCCTCAGGGTGAGGCCGCGGCGCAAGCGTTCCGCCGCGACCCCGAGTGGGCGGCCCCCGTCATCCTCCTCAGCGAGGTCAGGAACGTCCTGGCGGGGCTCGTGCGCCGCCGGGGGCTACCGCCGGACGACGCGCTGGCGATGCTGGCCGACGCCGAAGCGATCCTCGGCGGCCGCGTGGTGACGGTGGACGGAGCGCGCGTACTGGCCGCCGCGCTGGATACCGGCCTCAGCGCCATCGACGCCGAGTTCGTGGTGGCCGCCCGGGCGCTTGGCGTGCCGCTCCTCAGCGCCGACCGGGCCATCTGTGCGGCGGCGCCGGACGTGGCGGTGGCGTTAGAATAGGAGGCGACGGCAGCACCATGACCCTCTTCGCCTTCGCCGAGGGCGAGGGCCTGGACGAGCACACCAATCCCAACGACGCCATCGTGCAGATCCTGGAGGGATCGGCGCGGGTGGTGGTGGACGGCGCCGAGTACACGCTGGAGGCGGGCGAGGCGATCCACCTGCCGCCGTCGGTGCCCCACGCGCTCCCCGGCGGCGCGCCCTACAAGATGCTCCTGACGCTCCTCAAGCGATCCCGGGAGGGGTAGGTGCAGGAGGGTCGCAGGGGGGAGTCGCATCCGCCCCGTGGGCTCGGCGCTGAGGGAGGCGAAGTGGGAGCGGTTTTAGGTGAGTCAGGTCGTTGACTTGACCTTGAAATGCCGCCCCTCATGACCGATGACGAAGCGCGGGTCATCCGGAATCCTCGATGAGAAGTAGACGCGGAGGCAGCGACGCGGGTCGTACGTGTCGCCGAGTGCGATGTGCTCTTCACACTGTACCGGCACGCCATCCGGACGGAGGAAGCGATACTGCTCGCGCAGCTTGGCCGAGGTGGACCGGGCGATCCCGCCCCGGTAATCGATCCCGTAGTCCTTGAACGCCTCCTTGAGTGAAGTCTTCAACTGGCCGTCACGGCGTTTTCGTGCGATCCGCGCCATCGCCTCGAGAATCGGTCGCACACGCTCAGGATCCTCGTAGGGACTATCCGCTGCGGACTCAATCGCAGAGTCCAGAATGAGGAGTGCGTCAGCGTACGCTTCAGCGGCTTCCCGGACGACTTCGACAAGCGTGATGGGCCGATCCTCGGCATCTGCGTCTTCGCTCTCGGCCTTCTCCTCGTGGGCCTCCCCGAAGGCCGTTTCGTCGGGAAATGCCTCCTCCAGGATCCCCTCCAGCCGCCGGAGTCGCCGCTCAATCGCGGCCGTACTCGACGCGCGGATCTCGGAGATCATTCTGAGCCGTTCCACCTCATCGCCAAGCCGCTGGGCTACCTCGGCAAGGCGGTGCACATCGTCGGACACATCCCCCACGAGTTCGAGCACGGGGTGCATCGGCACCACCGGAACTTCGAGGGCCCGCAGCTCGGGACGCCCGATATCGGCGCGCTCACCGTCCGGCTCGGGCTGGTGCTCGACCACGTCCAGTGTACCCGTGCGCTCGTATCCATCAGAAGGGACCTCGCGAACGGTTTGAGCCGACGTGAGTTCCTTCGACGGGGAGGAAGACGCGTCCCCCGCCGTGGACTCGGCCGCCTGGCGCTCCATCCGCCTCTCCTCCACGCCGTCGGGGAGTTGGGCCCTTCTGGCCAGCCACAGCCCAACTTCTCCCAGCCACCTCGCTCTCAGATGGGGATCCTCCACCTGGTCGCCCAGGAGCAGCGGGTGCTCGAGTGGATCGGCATACGGGCTCCATCCCGGCAAATACGCCCGAGCCGCGCCCCAGTAGCACGACATGCGCCGGTCGCCCACGGCGTCGGTGAGCTCGAAGGTGAGACTGTGGTCGGACAGGACATAGAGTCGGGCTCTCCCCAGCAGTTCCCAGGCGAGATCCTCCGGATCCACCAGGTACGTCCCATCCTCCAGGGGTGAGAGCACGGCCACCGGGTAGTCGCGGCCCGGGTGTTCCAGGAGGGCCAGAAGGTCTGCGACGTCTTCAGGATGCGATACCGTCGTGGCCCGCAGTGGCCCGCCCAACCACGACGGCGTCGCCACATCTCGTACCCTGCGCAGAAAGTGCGGCTGCGCCTGCCCGGCACCCACATAATTCCTGACCGTGGCGAGGCCCTCGTCCGCCGTTACCCGGAGACTCAGCCGGACGAAGTCCGGTGACTCCTCGATGATCACGCGTCGGGTGACGGGCGCACCCGGAATCGAGGGTAACACCGACCGCCAGATCAGCTCGCCGATCCAGAACGAACCCGGCTCGTGGTCGATATCGAACCGGAGCCCTGCGAATCTCGACACCGGTCGCTCGAGCGGCTGATCGCGCGTGAGACGGGGGCACTCGGGGTCCGTCACCCGCACCTCCTCCCCGATGAGATCGAGCAGCTCCTCCACCATCGGGCGGCCAGCGTTCTGAGTCTCGAACGTGCACCCGGTGAGGGCGTACAGGCTCTGCCTTGGATCTCCTGGAGCCAGCGCAAACCGTGTCCCGGACTCCGTGGTCGCCAGTTCGCGGAACTGCTCCGCCAACTCGCCTCGCACCCGCCATCCCGTTCCCAGGACGATACTTTCGGCTGAATCTCGAGATGTGCCCATGGAGCTCCTCCTGCCAGCGAAGGTCAGGCCCACCACCTCGGGGACGCGCGCTGCCAGCACCTCCTCCACCTCACACGCCCCCGACGGCGGTACCCTGAATCTGGCCCCAGCATGTGACACCCCGCACCCCTCGC
>WGEM01000298.1 GCA_015492755.1 Gemmatimonadota bacterium
CATGAACTCCGTCCAGCAGTTCGCCCAGCGGTTCTCCAACGACCTGGAGACGATCCGGGAGGTGGGGTTCGAAATCGAGATCCACCACCATCGTTCCCGTATCCGCACCTACGACATCCGCTGCATCCTGAGCTGAGAGTCATCGCCCCTCCATCCATCTGCCTTTTTTCAGGCCGACGACACTCCCGGCATCCCTTTCACCCGGACCTTTCACGGCATAGCTTTCACCAGTCTATCCTGTGCAATATCAACGGGTTAGGACGCATGGGTGAAAGGGTGAAGGGGTTTTCGGGAAGTCCACCCCTCTCTACGTGAAAAAAACATCGGGGTGTCACGGGTCGGCCTTCCGGAACATGGGGAGCGAGTTCCGCCATCAGGAACGAATACCCCCTATTACCTTTCACCCTTTCACCAATTCATATCAAAACATCAATCACATCACCGAGTTGCGACCATGCGAAGGGTCCGGTGAAAGCCGTTCACGGATGGCCGGAACCTTTCTCCTTTCACCGTCCGGCGATATCCGGGCCGCTCCGGTAGGTATCGGAAGAAGAAGCAAACCCTGATCTACGGGAGCCTACCTTCGTGAGCCTGTTGAGAATCTTGATGGAACAGACCGCGGCGGAAAGCGTCCCGAACCAACCATCGAACCGGGAGGCAGAGGCCGCGGACAAGGGGAAGGAAGAGAAAGCCCGGGCAGGCCGGCGCAAAGATGATTCCCGCCGGGAACCGGCCCTTTTCGCAGCCACGAACCTGGTCTTCTGGGAAACGGACAAGCCGCACTACTACGCCAGGGATGTGGGCATCGACGGAACCTGCTTCCGCAGGCTCGACCCGGAGTACTACGCCTGGTTGAGACACAAGATGACCCTCGCCAGGAAAGCCGCCGATTCCGGCCGGCTCCCCGCCGGTGCCTTCGAGGAGCTGCGGACCCGGTTCAACGCGATCCACGCCTGGGCCATCGAACATTTCGGCGAGGACGCGCTCCGTTCCGCCGTCCGGGCCCTGGACCCGAAGGCCTATTCGCCGCCCTCGACGGAACCTCCGGGAACCAGCGGTTCGCGGAATCTCCAGGAGCCTCCCGCAACCCCACCTGCGGCCCAGCGTGAGCGGCACATCTACCCGAAGGACGGCGACTGGCCGTTCACCCATCCGGTTCCGCCTTCGGCCGTGGCCAAGGTGGACGCCATACGCGAGGAAGCCATGGCCAAGGGATGGCGTGAGGCCCGCCTCTACCAGAACCGCGGCCGTTTCCGCTTCCCCTGCGGCGAAGACTACGGGCTGGTCTGTTTCGTGGACGGAGACGAGCGCGTCGGCGAGATCACCCGGCAGTCCATCGAGATCGTCGGGCCGCCGCCGCGGGAGACCGTCCTCCGCTTCTACAACCCGGATGTGGAGCAGCCATGGCACAGGAAAACCGCAGGCGCGCATTGACCAGGCCCTACGCCAACGCCCGCGACGTCCTCCCGCCCGACCTGCTCGAGGCCGTGCGAGAACACTTCACCGGCCTCCTGTGGGTGCCGAGCGATTCCGGGTTCTACGAGGAGCGCCGCAGGCTCGTCCTGGCCCTGAAAGAGCAAGGCATCTCCACCAACGAGGTGGCCCGCCTGGCCGGCATCACGCCCCGCCGCGTCCGCCAGATCGTGCAGGAAGCGCGGACCTGATTTCCCTTCCGACATCACGCGGCCGTCGCCGGTAGGTATGCGATGGGGCGGTCCGTCCGGACGTGACGGAGGGCGAAATCCGCCTCCCGCCCCGAAACCCGGCCTGGGGCCACAAACGGGAAGGCCATGGCAGACACGAAGAGACAAGACGGCGGACATCTCAACAAGAAGGACGAGATGCACCTGGATCGCTGGCGGCGGAACTCGGGCGCCGAGCCCAAGCGCGGCGCGCCCGAGGGGAACCTGAACGCCATGCGCCACGGCATCTACGCCAACCGGTTCCTCTCGGAGGACGAGAAGCCCCTGTTCGACGCCATCATCGCCCAGCTCTACCAGGACTTCGTGTTCAACAAGAGCTCGGACTTCATGCAGGTGGAACTGGTGGCGGTCTACTTCCTCAAGCTGGGCCGGGCCCAGGAGGCCGGCGACTGGGACGCCGCCGAGAAGCTGGACCGCATGATCCGCTGCCACCTGAAGGACCTGAAGGCGACGAAGATCGCCCGGGAAGGCGAGGCGGCCAGGGGGCCGGAGACCACCCCGGCGGAATGGGCCACGGCGCTGCTGGAGAAGCTGGCCGAGGCGCAGAGGAAACCGGCCGGGAAGAGGGCCAAGGGAAAGAAAACGCGGAAATGATTGCGGATAACACCGGGACCGTGGATGGAAGGCGTGCGGAAACACCGGGACTTACGGCGCCGCCAGCGGCGGGAAGTTCGGATAACCCCTGTTCCAGGAAATTCCGGTCAACCGTTTCTTCCGCCCGCTGGACCCGGCCCGGCGGGGGAGCATTGGAAGGCTTCGGGAATGTGTTCAGGGACGGGGACTGTGAGATCACTGTCAGAACAGTCTCCACCACCTGGAACGGGAACGCGGTCCCGAAGGACCGCTGGGTTCCCGGGGCCGCCGGCCCGTCAAAGCCGCTCGAGGGCCTCTTCAAGGGCTCCGTCCACCAGGTGGGTATAGATCTCCGTGGTGGAGATGTCCCGGTGGCCGAGCGCCCGCTTGACCACGAGCAGGTCGGAGGTGGCGGCATACAGGTGGGTGGCGAAGGTGTGCCGCAGGCCGTGGGGGCCGATGTCCTTGTCGATCCCCGCCTTGGCCAGCCAGAACTTGATGCGGTTCGCCACCTGCCGGGCCGAGATGCGCGACCCGCGGTTGGAGAGGAAGAGCGCCGGGTCGGCGGTCCCCTGCCTGCGGCGCTCCGCGAGGTACCGGCGTAGGAGGGAGCGGAGATTGGACTTGAGGAACTTCACCTGCGGCACGTCGCCCTTGGCGCGGATGCGCAGATGCTTCGCGTCCAGGTCCACGTCGTCGACGTCCAGGGAGACGAGTTCCTGGAGCCGGATGCCGGTTCCCAGGAACAGCTCGACGATGACCCTGTCCCGCCGGGCGACGGCGGACGACCGGTCGCGGAGCTCCTTGAGCAGGCGGCGTTTCTCGGCCTCGGTGAGGAACACCGGCGGCGTGCGGGGGAGCCGGCGCAAGGTGACCGACCGGGCGGGATTCTCCGCGACGAGCCCCGTCTCCTCGGCCCAGGCGAAGAATGACCGCACCGCGGCCTTGAACCGGTGCAGGGATGCGGCGGAGCGCTGGGTGCCGTCCGGCGTCGTGGTCACGGCCGGATCCGTGAGCGCCTCGTCGAGCATCGTGGAGGTCACCCGCTCCAGGGTGAGCCCGGGACGCCTCGCGGCCAGTACCCCGGCGAGCGTGCGCAGGTCCCGCAGGTATGCGCTCACCGTGTTCGGGGAGCGTCCCTCCGCCTCCAGCCTGCGGCCGAAGGCCCGGACGGCCCGCTCGAGGGACTCAGGCCCCGGCACCGCTCGTAGCGCGCTCGCGGCTGTGTTCGTCATCGTCCTTGCCTTTCTTCAGGCTCCGGCCCATGGGCGTGCCCTTGGGCAGGGGCAGCTTCTCGATGCGGCCCGTCTCCTGGGCCCAGACCAGGAACATCCTCAGCACCCGCTTGGTCTTCTCCACCGTCGGCTTCGCGCGCTCCTTGCCGCTGGGCAGCTTCAGGAGCGCGTCCGACTTGAAGAACTTGCCCACGTGCGGGGTCAGGATACTGGTGAGCTTCCGCTCCGCCCCGAAGAAGGCCTCGATCTGCTCGAAGTCCTTCCCGTAGGTGTAGAGCGTCCGCTCCGTCTTGCCCTGGACCCGGAGGTGTTCCAGGAAGGCCCTGCGCCAGTGCCTGAAGTCGGGCGGGAAACTGCGCATCTACTCCACGCCGAACGGGATGCGGAACACCACCTACTACCGCCTCACCACCTCGACGCAGTTCAAGGTGTTCCGCTGGCCCTCGTGGCTCAACCCGAACTGGACCGAGGAACGCGAGGCG
>WGEM01000299.1 GCA_015492755.1 Gemmatimonadota bacterium
CGCCGATACCCGTCGCCGGATGCGCGAGGCGGCGCTGGCGCGGGCCCGCCCCGGAGCGGCGCGGGAGATCGCCGCCGACGTCGCGTCCCTTCTTCGCAGCCGGGGGGCCGCATGACCGGCGTCGACGTGGATCTCCGGGCGCTGGCCGCCGAGGGGCCCGTGCACTTCATGGGCGTGGGGGGCGCCGGCATGTGCGCGCTGGCGGAGCTCCTGGCGCGGAGCGGCGGACGCGTGAGCGGGTGCGACCTGAAGGAGAGCGCGGCGCTGGAGGACCTGCGTCGCCTCGGTGTGGCGGTGACGCGGGGCCACGATCCGGCACACCTGGACGATGCGCGCGCGCTGATCATCACCTCCGCCATCCCTGCGGATCACCCGGAGCTCCTCACCGCCCACGAGCGCGGTCTGCCGGTACTGAAGCGCGCCCAGGCGCTGGGGGCGCTGGTGAACCGCGGGCGGGTGCTGGCGGTGGCGGGAACCCACGGGAAGACCACCACCACCGCCATGGCCACCGAACTCCTGGCCGCCGGCGGTCTGGACCCCACCGGCCTAGTGGGTGGTCGGGTGGCCGCCTGGTCGGGCAATCTCCGCTACGGGAGGGGTGACGTCTACGTGGTGGAGGCCGACGAGTACGACCGGTCCTTCCACACCCTCACCCCGGACGTGGCGGTGGTCACCAACGTGGAGGCGGACCACCTGGACATCTACGGGGACCTGCGTGGCGTCCGCGAGGGGTTCCTCACCTTCCTGGCGGGCGTTCGCGGCGGCGGCCGCATCGTGGCGTGCGCCGATGATCGCGGAGCGGCCGCCCTCCTCCCCTACGTGGGCGAGGCCGGCTACTCCTACGGCACCTCCGCCGGGTCGATGCTCCGGGCCTTCGACCTGCGCACCGAGGACGGGTGGACCCTCTGCGGTGTGGCGGAGGAGGGGCGGCCGGTGGGTCGCATGCGGCTGCGCCTGGGTGGGCTCCACAACCTGCGCAACGCCCTGGCCGCCGCCGCGGCGGCTCGTGCGTTCGGCGTGGAGTGGGCGGCGATCCTGGAGGCCCTGGCGGAATTCCGGGGCGTCGGACGCCGGTTCGAGCTGCTGGGTGAGGCCCACGGCGTGGTGGTGGTGGACGACTACGCGCACCACCCCACCGAGATCCAGGCCGCCATCTCCGCGGCGCGGGCCCGCTACCCGGGCCGGCGCCTGGTGGTGGCGTTCCAGCCGCACCTCTACTCCCGGACCCGTGACTTCGCCGCCGACTTCGGCCGCGCCCTCGCGGCTGCGAACCGGGTCTGGGTGAGCGACGTGTTCCCCGCGCGGGAGGCGCCCATCCCCGGGATCACCGGGGCGACGGTGGCGGACGCGGCCCGGGACGCCGGAGCGGAGTGGGTGCAGTACGTGCCGGAACTGGAGGCGCTGTCGGAGGCGCTGGCCGACGCACTGGAGCCGGACGACGTCCTCCTCACCCTGGGCGCCGGATCCATCGAGCACCTGGGCAGGCGGGTTCTCCGCGAGTTGGAGGCGCGGGTCCATGCGTAGGGAGGCGAAGATCCTGACGGTGACGCTGATCTGCGGCGCCGTGGCGGCGTGGGGGGACCGGGTCCCCGAGTTCCTCCGCTCCATGGACCGCTTCCGCATCGCCCCTGAGAAGATCATCGTCTCCGGTCTGCGCACGCTGGCCCGCGCCGAGGTCCTGGCGGCGATGGCCATGGGGTCCGAGCCCTCGGTCTGGGGCGACGTGCGGGCGTGGGAGGAGCACCTCACTGCGCATCCCATGGTGCGCGACGCGCGGGTGGAACGGGTCTTTCCCGATGGCCTGCGGGTGCAGGTGGAGGAACGGCGGCCTGTGGCGCTCGTGCCCACACCGCTCATCCGGGCGGTGGACGCCGACGGCGTGATCCTCCCCCTGGATCCGGCCCGCCACCGCCTGGACCTCCCCATCCTCCGCCCGCGCACGCCGCTGGCCCCCGGCTCCCGCGTGCTGCCGGAGAACCTGCGCACTCTGGCGCGCGAGGTGGCCCGGATCATGAGCGCGGACTCCACCTTCCGGCAGATGGTGTCGGAGGTGCGTCCCGGCCGCCCCGGCACCTTCGTGGCCCGCTGGTCCAGTCCCAGCGTCGCTTTCGTGCTCCCCTACGGGCTCTCGCAGCTGCGCCTGCGCGAGGGCCTCATGGCCATGGCGGACGCCGCCGTGCGCTCCGGGGCGCCGCCCCGCGTCGTCGATCTCCAATACGCGGACCAGGTGGTGGTCCGCGTCCACACCCAGCACCTGATCCCATGAGAGCGAACCTCATCGCCGGCCTGGACATCGGAACCTCGCGCACCTGCGCCGTCATCGGGGAGATCATCGCCGATCCTCGCCGCCCGGGACTCACCATCCTGGGCGTGGGACAGGCACGCACCGGTGGGCTGCGCGGGGACCTGGTCACCAACATCGAAGAGATCACCGAATCCGTGCGGAGCTCCCTGGAGGAAGCCGAGCTCATGGCCGGCGCCCGGGTGGACCGCGTGTACGCCGGAATCGGGGGCGACCACATCCGGGCCACCAGCTCCATGGGCGTGGTGGCGGTGGCGGAGGACGAGGTGACGGCCGACGACGTGGAGCGCTGCCACATCGTGGCCCGCGCGGTGGCGCTCCCACCGGACCGCGAGATGGTGCATGCCATCCCGCAGGAGTACCGGGTGGACCACCAGGCCGGCATCAAGGATCCCATGGGAATGGCCGGTGTGCGGCTGGAGGCGGAGGTCTTCCTGGTCACCGCCGCCATCACCGCGTCCACCAACATCCGGAAGGCGGTGAACCGCGCCGGCTACCGGGTGCAGGAGATGGTGCTGGAGCCGCTGGCGGGCGCGCGGGCGGTGCTCACAGAAGACGAGAAGGAGGTGGGGGTGGCGATGGTGGAGATCGGGGCGTCCACCACCGACCTCGCCGTCTATTACGAGGGAAAGATCCAGTACGTTGCGATCCTGCCCTTCGGGGGGAACACCCTCACCGCCGACCTGGTGCGGGGACTCTCCATCCCCTACGCCGAAGCGCAGCGCACCAAGGAGCAGCACGGGAACGCCTTCGCTCAGATGGTGGATCCCCGCGAAACCGTGGAGATTCCCGGCCCCTCTCCGGGGCAGCACCGCGCCGTGGCCCGTGAGCTCATCGCCCACATCCTGGAGCAGCGACTGGACGAGATGTTCGGCCTCGTGCAGGGGGAGCTGGAGGACCGGGGGCTTCTGGAGCACCTCGGCGCGGGGATCGTCATCACCGGCGGGACCGCGGCGATCCCCGGCATCGTGGAGCTGGCGCAGCAGATCTTCGCCTCGCCGGTGCGCCTCGGCGTTCCCAGGGAGGGCCTGGCGGGCCTGGCGGACGCGGTGCGCAGGCCGCGCTTCACGGTGGCCACGGGGCTGGCTCTGTGGGGTGCCGATCGCTTCGCGGAAACGGGGAGGGGCGCCTCCACCGTGACCTCCGGGGTCCTCACTAAGCTGGGGACCTGGCTGAAGGAGTTCTTCTGATGTTCATCGACACGGGTGCCCCCGCGGCGGCCCACCGACGTTGTGTTCCACCACACTCCGCTAGGGAGGAGACATGATGATCTTCGAGTTCGAAGAGACCCCGATCCAGAACGCGCGCATGAAGGTCGTGGGCGTCGGCGGCGCCGGCGGGAATGCCGTGAACCGCATGATCGACGAAGACCTGGAAGGCGTGGAGTTCATCTCCATGAACACCGACGCTCAGGCACTCAAGGGGTCCCGGGCGCAGGTCACCATCCAGATCGGGAAGAAGCTCACGCGCGGCCTCGGTGCCGGAGCCCGGCCCGAGATCGGGCGCCAGGCCCTGGCCGAGAGCGAGGAGGAGGTCCGGCGCGCCCTGGAAGGTGCCGACCTGGTGTTCGTCACTGCCGGGATGGGCGGAGGCACCGGAACCGGCGCGGCGCCCATGGTGGCGGAAATCGCCCGCGACATGGGCGCGCTCACCATCGGCATCGTCACCCGTCCCTTCTCCTTCGAGGGGAAGAAGCGTGAGCGTCAGGCGCTTCAGGGACTGCAGGAGCTGCGCCGCTGCGTGGACACCATGATCGTGGTGCCCAACGACCGGCTCCTGGCGGTGGTGCCCAAGGGGACGTCCTTCCGGGACGCGCTCAAGAAGGCCGACGAGGTGCTCCTGCACGCCACGCAGGGGATCAGCGACCTCATCCGCGTCACCGGCGAGGTGAACGTGGACTTTGCCGACGTGCGTACCGTGATGGCGTCCCGCGGTCCTGCACTCATGGGTTCGGGATTCGGGGAGGGCGACAACCGGGCCCAGGAGGCGGCGCAGGAAGCCATCTCGTCGCCGCTCCTGGACGACGTCTCCATCGCCGGGGCGCGGGGTGTGCTCATCAACATCACCGGCGGCCTGGATCTGGCCATCGACGAGGTCACACAGATCGCCTCCATCATCCAGGAAGAGGCGGGGGAGGAGGCCGAAATCATCTTCGGTGCGGTGCACGACCCGCAGCTCGAGGGCAAGATCCGCGTCACCGTCATCGCCACCGGTTTCGACTCCGAGACCGACGAGAAGGTGATCCCCGGCAACTTCCGGCGTCCCCGGCCGTCGGCGCACGCGCATCCCGCGACGCCGCAGCCCCAGCCTCAGCCTCAGCCCCCCGCGGCCCGGATGGCGGTGGGGCAGACGTCGCCGGTGGACCCGCCGGCGCGTCCTCCGCGGCCGTCCCCCGCGGCGGTGCCCGTCCACGCCACGGCGCACACTCCGGCGCCGACGCCCGTCACGGATCTGGACCGGCCCGCGGCCACCGCCGGGAGCGGGGACGTGCTTCCGCTCCCCACCTTCCCGGAGCGCACGGTCTCGCGGGATCACCTGAGCGGACTGGATATCCCCACGTTCATCCGCCGTCAGATGGACTGAGCGCCGGCGTACGGTGAGCCACGCGCGGTCCGGGAGCCCGGCAGCGGGCCCCCGGACCGCGGGGAGACCTGTTATTTTGAAGGCTGTACCGCATCGCGCTCCCGGTGGGGGGCACGGTGCGCGGGCGGAGCCCGCAGCGGACGGACATGAACGCGGAGCCCTGAGGGCCGTGACCGACTCGAGGAGGTGGGACACCGGAAGCGCCGCGCGCGGGATCAGCGCGCGTCGGTGGCGCGCCGCGTGCGCGGCCGTGCTCCTGTTGGCGCCGCTGGGGTGCTCCATGGATGGAGCGCCCGAGGTGGGCGCGCTGGACCCGGTGTACGCGGCGCCCGCCGAGGAGGCGGTGGTGCGCGCGCTCCGACGTGGTCAGACGTTGGGTGAGCTCCTCGACGGTGCGGTGAGCGCCAACGAGCAGGCTTCGATGCTCCTGGCGCTCCGGGAGTTCGTGAGCCCCCGACGCCTCCGTGATGGGACGGAGGTGACGCTCCGCTTCCTCCGGGAGGACGGCGCGCTGCGCGGCGTGGACATCGCGCTGAACCGCGACGAGACCATCCGTCTCACGCGCGACGCGGTGGGTTGGCACGGCACCCGCATCGAGACGCCGGTCTACGTGGATACGCTCTACGCCGCCGGCACCATCGAGACGGTGCTCTGGACCGCGGTGATCCGCAATCCGGCCCTCCAGTCCATGCCGGTGGCGGACCGGAACAGGCTCATCGATCACCTGGACCGTGTGTTCCAGTGGCAGGTGGACTTCTCCCGCCAGATCCGCGTGGGCGACACGTACCGCTTCGCCTTCGAGCGCGAAGTGCGCCCGGACGGCTCCATGCGCGCCGGTCGCCTCCTGGCGGCGGAGCTGGTGAACGCCGGCACCGCGTATCACGCCATCTGGTTCGACCCCAACGGAGACGGGAGGGGTTCGTACTATGACCTGGAGGGTCAGTCGGTACGCCGCGCCTTCCTCCTCAAGCCCCTGGCCTACCGTCGCATCTCCTCCAGATTCACCAACTCCCGCTACCACCCCATTCTCAAGACGTGGCGGGCACACCGCGGCGTGGATTACGCCGCGAACCGGGGCACCGAGGTGATGGCCACCTCCGACGGGGTGGTCATCCATCGCGGTCCGAAGGGGGGCTACGGAAACCTGGTGGAGATCCGCCATCCCAACGGCTTCGTCACCCGCTACGCCCACCTGAGCCGGTTCGCCGGCGGAATCCGCGTGGGGACCCGGGTCCACCAGGGGGACGTCATCGGCTACGTGGGGATGACGGGCCTCGCCACCGCGCCTCACCTGCACTACGAGATGCTGCGGGGAGGTCGCCACATCGACCCGCTCTCGGTGGACCTGCCGGCGGGTGATCCGGTTCCGTCCGAGGATCGGGTGAGGTGGATGGCGGAGCTGCCCGCCCGCCTGGCGCTCCTGGATGCGGTGCCGGGCGCGGGCCCCGTACGTACCGCCGCCGCAGCCTCGGAGCCCGCCGCCGGCGATGCCGATTCCGGCGGCGCGGACGGCGCGTCCGCGGACCGGGGCGGGGGGGCGTAACCCGTTCCTGCGCTTGATGCGCCCACGACGGTCCGGGCGGCACGCGTTCCGGCGCCGGAGCGTCGTGGGCGCATCAAGCGCAGGAA
>WGEM01000300.1 GCA_015492755.1 Gemmatimonadota bacterium
CGTGGTCCAGGGTGAGGGACAAGGACACATGACGCAGGCGCTGGCGCCAGCGGCGGCGCACCGCCCGCAAACCCGATCCCGTTGCCGTGGCGCGCTTCCGGTCCTGGGTGGACCAGGAAGGGCCCACCCGCGCCGTGGCGGCGCTGGAGGCGGTGGCGTCGCGGGCGAGGCGCGCCTACCTGTGACGTCCGTGTGGCGCGTGTGCCTCACTCGGGGTGGCCGCCGCGGGCTCACGGCGCCCGCGGTGCTGGTGCAGGGGCTCCTGGTGATGGTGCTGGCGGCGTGCAGCCCCGATCCCGCAGGCCCACGCCCCGATCCTGATCCGGACCCGGGTGACCCTCCCGCCGGCCCGGACTGGGCCCACGTAAAGGCCCATGTGAGGCCGGAGCTGGCGCTGCCCGATGAATTCGAAACGCCGGTGATGCAACCGCCCGCCACGCTGGGATGGGAGGACGGACTCTTCATCAGTCGGGACGGGCTGCACCTCTACGCCTTCTACGCCCCCGCAGACGTGTTCCAGTACGCGCTGGGCACGGCGAACAGCCAGGGCTGCCCGCAGGTGGATCCGTACCTGCGCGGTCCGCAGTTGGGGATGGATCTCACCACGAATCCGTGGGGGTGCGCCAGGGTGCTGCACAGCGACATCGTCCACGCTTCCCGGAGCAGCACCGCCGCCGCATTCAGCGCCTGGACGCTCTCCGGAATGGCCAACCCGGTTCGCTGGGAGGGTGGGTTCCAGGCCCTCCCCAACGACGACGGCACCATCGACGCCGTCCTTTCGCAGTCCACGGACGACCGCCTCAATGACCTCCTGTGGGCGCGGGGCGTCACGCACGACCCGCCCATCAGCGCCTTCACGCCCATGCCCGACCCCATCAACTCCACGGGGCAGGAAGACAACCCGCACCTGGAGCGCCTCGCCGGCGACACCCTGGTGCTCCTCTTCGACAACCACGGTGTGGGCGACGCGGTGACCTCCATTCGCTACGCGCTCAGCACCGACGACGGGGCCTCGTGGTCCGCGCCGTCCGTGCTGGGCGCGCCGGTGAACGCGGGGCCCCACGAGATGCATCCGCACCTGTACTTCGACGGTGCCCACTGGTGGCTCTACTTCGCTTCGCAACGGAGCGGGTCGCTCGCCATCTACCGGAGCCGCCACGACCCGTCGGCCCCCATCACGCAGGACTTCGACCGGTGGGAAAGCCCGCAGCTCGTGCTGGCGCCGGGCGTGGTGGACGACGGGTCCGGAACCGTGACGGGTGTGGGGGAGCCCACGCTCACCGCCGACGGCGATCTGAGTTTCGCGGTGGTCTTCACTGCGGCGCAGGGCACCACGGAGTTCAACAAGGTGGAGATCGACCCGTGGATCGCCCGTCGGAAGCGATGAGCGGCGCCGCGCCGGCCCCGCCTCAGGCCGCCCCCACCATCTCCTTCAGCGCGGCGTAGCTCCGGCGCACACTCTCCAGCGGATCCGCCGGTCGATCGTGCTCCACGAACTGGTGCTGGAGCCCCAGCGTCTCCGCCCGGGAGAGAATGGCGGGGAAGTCCAGCACGCCGTCGCCCACGTCCACCATGCGGCCGTCGCGCGCGCGGTCCTTGACGTGGACGCTCCGCACCCGTCCGGCGTAGCGGTCCAGCATCTCCAGCGGATCGGCGCCGCCGTGGGCCACCCAGTAGATGTCCATCTGCCAGTCCACCAGCTCCGGATCGGTGCCGTCCAGCAGGATCTCGATGGGCGAGCGGCCGTCGGGGCCGGGCCGCATCTCCCAGTCGTGGTTGTGATAGCCGAAGCGGAGCCCGGCGTCGCGCGCGGCGCGGCCCGCCTGGTTGAACTCCTCCGCGATACGGGCGAGCGCCTCCGGGCCGCGCTCCGACGACGGGATGGAGGGTACC
Organism: Gemmatimonadota bacterium; assembly: GCA_015492755.1. GTDB lineage: Bacteria > Gemmatimonadota > Gemmatimonadetes > Longimicrobiales > Gaopeijiaceae > S146-37. Next base: position 1,894 of record WGEM01000300.1, read on the forward strand.
ACCACCTGGTCCTGCCCCAATGTGCGGGCGCGGGTCAGCACGCGGTCCCAGTCCCCCCGCACCTCCGCCAACGAGTGATGGCTGGACGCGGCGCGGAGGCCCGCGGCATCCAGAAGCCCGCGCATCTCCGCGACGCTCATGCCGTAGAGCCCGGCGAGCTCCACCTCCTGGTATCCGATGCGCGCCAGCGCCCGCAAGGTACCCGCAGGATCGTCCGCCATGAGCGCCCGCACCGTGTAGAGCTGCACGCCGATGGGCACCCAGGCGAAGCCCCGGTTTCGGGTGGGCGCGCGCAGCGGCGCCGCCGCCAGTGCACCCGCGCCCGCCAGCGCACCCGCGCCCGCCCACGCGCCCAGGAACCGGCGGCGCGACCAGTGCGGGGCCGAGGCCTCGCGCCCGCCCGAGGGCTCAGCCCAGCTCACGGATCTTGATGTTTCGGAACCAGACGCGGTCGCCGTGGTCCTGAAGACCGATGCGCCCGCAACGCGCCTGCCCGTAGGCCGGCCACTGGGCGAACTTGCTGTTGGCCACCAGCTCCTTCCAGCCCGGGCTGTTCAGCCGGTAGGCCACGATCTTCGTGCCGTTGAGCCAGTGCTCCACCGAGTCACCCTGGACCACGATGCGCACCTCGTTCCACTCGCCGGCGGGCCGCACGATGCCGCGTGGCGCCGGATAGAGCCCGTAGTTGGAGCCGGCGCTGGTGAGGGGGGTGCGGCCGTCGGGGTGGCGGTCGTCGTCCAGAATCTGCATCTCCGGCGCCGAGTGGTAGATGTGCTCCTCCCCCAGCGCGGCGCGGTAGAAGATTCCGCTGTTGCCGCCGGGCTCCACCTTCCACTCCAGGCGGAGTTCGAAGTCGCAGAACTCCTCTTCGGTGACGATGTCGCCGCCGCCGCCCACGTGGGCCAGCGCGCCGTCTTCCACCACCCAACCCCCCGTCATGGGCCGTCCGTCGTAGCGGTGCCACCCCGCCAGCGAGCGCCCGTCGAAGAGCAAACGCCACCCCTGGGCTTCCTCCTCCGGCGTCAGCGTGTTGGCCTCCTGCGCCATAGTTGGCACAGGGCGGCCCGCCACGGCCAGCACGCCCAGCACCGCCACCACCATGGCGCGCCGTGCGCATCCCCACATCGCATTCATATCGCCCATCCCTCCCTGTATTCGCGCACCAGGAACTCGTTCGCCTTCTCGGAATTGGTGACCCGCATGTTCTCCGCGTCGTACTCGATGCGGAACCCCTGCCCCGTCCGAAGCGCCACCAGCCCCAGGAGCATCGTTTCGGTGAGGGGGGCGGCGTAGGAGAAGGGACAGGTGGCCTCCCCCTGCCCCTTGCAGGCGTTGGCCCAGTTCATCTCATGACTCACCTCGATGCGCGGGTAGACCCGGGGCACCGCCTTCGCCTCCTCCTCCAGCTCGGCGGGGAAGAGCCGCGGGTTGCGCCCGTACGTCTCGTGCATGAGGAGGCCGCGCTCCCCTACGAAGATGACGCCGCCCTCCCGGTTCAGTTCCACGTCCGGGGGCAGGAGGTCCGGCCGGCGGGGCATGAGCCCCCCGTCGTACCAGTGGAGCTCCACCGGGGGGAGCATCCCCCGGCGGCCGAAGCGGTAGTGCACTTTCGTGGCCACCGGATAGGAATCGGGGTCGTCCTCCGGGCCGCCCCAGGGCGAGGACGTGGCCTCCACCGTCTCCGGCAGACCCAGCTCCAGCGCCCATACCGGGTGATCGATGAGGTGCGCCCCCATGTCGCCCAGCGCGCCCACGCCGAAGTCCACCCATCCCCGCCAGTGGAACGGGTGGTAGATGGGGTGGTAGGGCACCTCCCGGGCCACCGGACCCAGATAGAGGTCCCAGTTCAGGTGCTCCGGGACCTTGAAGTCCGCCCAGAGCCCGGCGGCCATGGCGCGGCGCACGGAGCCCGGCCACCACGAGCGGTCGGGCGAGAGGGGGTCGAAGTCCTCGGGCATGGGCGCCGGGCGGAGGATCCCCTGCATCCAGATGGGCCGGTTCGTCCAGACGTGCACCTCGCGCACGATCCCGATGACGCCCGCCTGCACCCACTCGTTGATGAGGCGCGCCTCGTCGGATGAATGCCCCTGGTTGCCCATCTGCGTCACCACACCGGTCTGTTCGGCGAGACGCTGCAGCGTACGCGCCTCGTGCACGGTGTAGGTGAGGGGCTTCTGCACGTAGACGTGCTTGCCCTCCCGGATGGCGGCGGCGGCGATGACGGCGTGGAGGTGGTCCGGGGTGGCGATGAGCACCGCGTCGATGTCGGAGCCCTCCTCCAGCATCACGCGGAAGTCGGTGTACTTGCGCGCCGCCGCGTACTGCTCCTTCCAGCGCACACCCTTCTCGCGGGGGTTGCCGTCCCGGTCTTTCGAGCGCTCCTCCACCTTACGCGCCACCAGCTCGTGATCCACGTCGCACACCGCGACGATGTTCTCCGAGCCCAGCTCCTGTGCGTTCTCGCCGCCCATGCCGCCGGCGCCCACGATGGCCACGTTCAGCGTATCGCTGGGCGCCTGGTAGCCCGGTCCGCCCAGGACGTGGCGCGGCACGATCATGGCGCCGAGCGCCAGCTTCGACGTGCCGCTCACGAAGTCGCGTCGGGTGATGCCGTCAGCCAAGGCTCAGCCCTCCGGCGCCGCTGCGATGCACTCCACCTCCACCTTCGCGTCGAAGGCCAGACCCGCCGCCGCCAGTGCGGAGCGGGCGGGCGGATCGGAGGGGAAGTACTCCTGATAGACCTCGTTGAAGGCGGCGTAGTCCGCCATGTCCGCCAGGAAGACGGTGCACTTCACCACGTCCTCCCATCCCGCGCCGGCAGCCTCCAGCACCGCGCCCAGGTTGTCCATGGCCTGCCGGGCCTCGGCGCGGATCCCGCCCTCCACCAGCGTGGGAGGCGAGACGCCGGGAAGCGCTCCGATGGCGCCGGAGAGGAAGATGAAGTCGCCGCTGCGCACCCCCGACGAGAACACCGGGAGCCGCGTCACGCCCTCCGGCGTGATGATCTCCTTGCGGGGCTCGTCGTCGTCCTCGCCGGACGCCGCGGCCCGGTCGGGACGCTCTTCGATGACGCATCCCGACGCCAGAAGCGCCGCGAAGACGGCCGCCCATGCGTGCGCGCGCCTCATCATTCACCTCCTGTTCGTTCGTACCGGATCTGGCCGCCCAGCACGGTCATCACCACCTGCGCGTCGTCGATCTCGTCCTCCGACACCGTCATGATGTCCCGGTCCAGGACCACCAGATCCGCCAGCTTGCCGGGGGTGATGGAGCCCTTGATGTCCTCCTCGAAGGCCATGTAGGCGTTGTTGATGGTGTAGCTCCGGAGCGCCTCCTCCCGGGTCATGCGCTGCTCCGGGAAGAAGGCGTTGCCGTTGCGGTCCTTGCGCACCACAGAGGCGGCGAAGGACGCGATGGGCGAGATGTGCTCCACCGGCGTGTCGGTGCCGTTCCCGATGATGGCGCCGGAGTCGATGAGCGAGCGCCACATGTAGGCGCCGCTCCGCGCCCGCTCCGGCCCCAGACGCTCGAAGACCCAGGGCGCGTCGGAGGTGGCGTGGATCCCCTGCATGGAGGCGATCACGCCCAGCTCGGCGAAGCGCGGGATGTCGTCGGGATGGAGGTGCTGCGCGTGCTCGATGCGCCAGCGGCGGTCGGCGCCACCCTCCTCGCCGAATGTGCGCTCGTAGATGTCCAGGACCTCGCGGTTCGCCCGGTCACCGATGGCGTGGGTGTTGAGCTGATAGCCCAGCTCCCACGCGATGCGCGCAGTCTCTTCGATGTCGGCGGGCGCCTCCACGGTGAGGCCGACACTCGACGGCATATCCGCATAGGGCTCCAGGAGCCACGCGCCGTGCGAGCCCAGCGCGCCGTCGATCTGCCGCTTGATGGAGCGCACCGTGAGGAAGTTGCCGCCGTACCCGATCATCCGGTACTCGGGCAGGTGCTGGCGCATCTCGTCGTTGGTCTGGAAGCGTACCATGACGTAGAGACGCACCGGCAGGCGCCCTTCGTCGGCCAGGCGCTTGAAGCCGTCGATGGTCTCGAAGCTGGCGCCGGCGTCGTGGAAGGTGGTGACGCCGTTGGCCAGCGCCTCCTCACCCGCCAGCTCCACCTGCCGGACGAACTCCGCCCAGCGCTCCTCCTCCGAGCGGGCGGCCTGCGCCTCCTCCAGCACCGAGTAGACCAGCGCGTCGGCGTTCTCCCTCAGGAGGCCGGTGGCGTGGCCCTGAGCGTCGCGGACGATGGTCCCGCCGGGAGGATCCGGCGTGTCGTCGTCGATGCCCGCCAGCTCCATGGCCTTCGCGTTGGCGAAGGCGGCGTGGCCGCTGGCGTGTCCCAGGATCACCGGGTTGTCCGGCGAGACCGCCGAGAGGGTGTGATGGGTGGGCACGCCGTCCACCGACCCCGGCGGCACGCTGGTCCACTTCTCCTGGTGCCAGCCCCGGCCCTGGATCCACTGGCCCGGCTCCGCCTCGGCCACCGCCGCCGCCACCACCTCCACGATCTCGTCCCAGCTCGTCACCTGCGTGAGGTCCAGGATCATCTTCGCGCGGCCCAGACTGGTGTAGTGGCCGTGTCCCTCGATGAAGCCGGGTAGGAGGAGCCGGCCCTCCAGGTCCACCACACGGGTGCCCTCCCCGATGAAGGGCTCGATGTCGGCGGCGCTCCCCACCGCCACGATGCGGTCGCCACGGACGGCCACCGCCTCCGCTTCGGGGAGCGCCTCATCGACGGTCACCACTTTGCCGTTGGTGAGGACCAGGTCGGCCACGTCGGCGGACTCGCCGCACGCGGCGAGGGCAAGCAGCAGGAAGGCCACCGCCGACGCGCGTCCGGAGCGGGCGGCAGGCCGTAGCCACAACGACAATCCACGGGCAAGCATGCGCACGAACACGGTTCCCTCCAGCGCTCCGGTGGAGCGCGACGCAACGGTGATGTGGGCTTGAGAGGGGACAAGGTGCGTGGCGGCGGGCCCGCCCGCCATAGGGAGCCCTGGGGTACGCCGCATGCACCCGCGGAGACGAATGCGCTGCCGCCCTGCATCACCGTCTTTCCGGTGGAGCGGATCCGTGTGCCCTCGCACACGGCGCGGGTGCGCCGCGCGCTCGACGAGACCGGCTCCCTTACTCGGACAGCCTCCTCCCTGCCGGAATCATCGCCGGAGCTGCAGGAAGAGGATGCTCTCGACGTCGGAGGCGTCCTGCACCACGACGGCGGCACGGGCCGGCGACGCGGCGATGAGCCGGAACCCTCCTGGCGGCGCCGGTAACCACCGCACTTCGGCCGACGTCAAATCCACGATCCACCACCC
>WGEM01000301.1 GCA_015492755.1 Gemmatimonadota bacterium
GCGTGGACGGCAAGCTGGCCCGCGTGAAGCTCCTCACCAGCAAGTTCGGCGACCGGCTGGACCACTTCCTGGACGTGTCGTTCGAGTTCGCGTGGTATCTGGGGCTGGGATGGGGCCTCTCCGGCGGTGACCCCCGCGGCGCCCCGGTCCTCACGGCGCTGGGTCTCATCGCGGTGATGCTGGGCAACCGCGCCGTTTCGGGCGTCTACAAACTCCTCAGCGGGAGGCAGATCCACGACCACACCGCCTTCGATCGCGCCTTCCGGCTGCTGGCGGGGCGGCGCAACATCTACGTCCTGGTGCTGGTGGTGGGACTCCTGGTGGGACGTCTCGGCGAGGCGTTCACGCTCTGCCTGATCTGGGCGCTGGGCACCTTCTCGGTGTACGTGCTCCGCACGGTCATGGCGGCCGCCGGCCGGCTCCTGGCCGGGCGCGCGGAGGCGCCCGCAGCGTGACGCGTACGGTGGACCCGGTGCACACCCTCGCGGTGCGTGGCGAGGAGGAGATTGCCGAGGCGGTACGACGCGCCCGGGCGGAGGGACGCGGCATACGCGTACTGGGCGCCGGCGGCTCCAAGAGCGAGGTGACGCAGGTCCCCCACACCGCGCTCCGCATCCGGGAGCCGGACCGCATCCTGCGGGTGGAGGGCCGCGAGGCCACGGTTCCGACGGGGATCACCACCGGACGGCTGCAGGAGCTCCTGCGCCGGGAGGGGCTGGCGCTGGCCACGGTGGGCGAGTGGCGCAACGCCACCATCGCCGGGTCCATCGCCACCGCCACACACGGCGGTTCGGCGCACCACGGCATCGTCTCCACGTCGGTGCGACGCGTGCGTCTGGTGGACGGCACCGGGGCGATCCGCGACGTGGACCGCCACCACCCCGACTTCACACACCTGGCGGTGAACCTGGGCGCCTTCGGCGTGCTCACCGAGGTGACGCTGGCGTGTGATCCGCACTTCTTCCTGCGGATGGAGACCGACGTCATCCCCTTCCAGGAGTACCTGGAGGACCCGGTGGCCCAGGAGTCCCGCGTGGAGTTCCATGCGTCGGTGTGGATGCCCGACGCCGCCCGCGTCATCCGCTTCGGGGGCGAGCGCACCGACGATCCCGGGCGGCGGAGCCGCCGCCACACCCGCTTCGGGAAGTGGCTGGCCATGGCGCGCTTCGTGGCGCGGCGGCTGGGCTTTCACCGCACGGTCTCGTCGTGGCTCTTCCGGAAGACATCCGTGGGAGACGCCGGTCAGATGCTCTCGCCCCTCATCGTGCCGCCCCGTGTGGTGCACTTCCGCCACCGGGCCAACGAGGTGCGGCGGCGGCGGGCCGGCGAGCTGGCCATCCCCGCCTCCGCGGCGGCCGAAGCGTTGCCTCGCTTCGAGGCCTTCTTCCGCCGCCACCTGACGACGCTCAACAACCCCATCGGTCTGCGCATGAACGCCGCCGACGACTTCGCGGTGAGCCCATGTGAGGGGCGGGCCACCCTCTGGCTGGACATCTTCTACGACGCGGACCCCGTCTTCGAGCGGGAGCTGGCGGCACTGGCGGACGACTTCGAGGGGCGTTGCCACTGGGGCAAGGCGCTGGCGCTGCCACCCGGGACGCTGCGGCGGCGATACACCCGCTGGGACGCCTTCGCCGAGGCGCGCCGGCGCTATGACCCCGACGAAGTGTTCGCCAACGCCTTCACCCACCGGCTGGGTCTCACCAGCCGCGGCGCACCCGCGCCGGCGCCATGAGCGAGGCGGCGCTCCCCCGCGTGGCCGTCACCGGCGCGGGCGGATTCATCGCCGGTGCGCTGGAGGCCCGACTCGTGCGCCGCGCGCGGCTGCGGGGGCTCTTCCGCGCCGAGGGCGAGGCCGCGCGGCGCTGGCGGCGCTCCGGGCATGAGGTGGTGGTGGGCGACATCGGCGACGAGTCGGCGCTCCGAGCGTTGGTGGGCGGTGCCGACGTGGTCCACCACCTGGCTGCCCGCTCCGGAAAGGACGACCCCGCCGAGAGCCGGCGCGTGAACGTGGAGGGCACGCGCCGCCTGGCCCGTGCCGCGCGCGAAGCCGGCGTGCGCCGGATGGTCTACGTGAGCACCATCTCCGTGTACGCCGCCACGCCGGCACCGGAAGGCGTGATCACCGAAGAGGTGCGTCCTCAGCGCACCGCGCTTCTGAACCCGTACAGCCGCACCAAGTACGAGGCGGAGGAGGCGCTCCGCGCGCTTCGCGACGCCCACCAGGCGCCCCCCTTCACCGTCGTGCGGCCCACCAACGTCTACGGTCCCGGCGGGCGGGCATGGGTCACCGACTGGATCCGCAGGATGCAGAAGGTGCCGGTGGTGCCCGGCGGCAATGTGGAGATCGACGTGGTCTACCTGGACGACGTGGCGGAGGGGCTCATCCAGGCGGCGGGAAGCGACGCCGCGGCGGACGAAACGCTCCACCTGGGCCACGAACGGGTCCTCCTGGGTGTCTACGTGCAGCTCCTGGCCCGGGCGGTGGGGCTCAGGGCCTACCGCCTCCCCGAACCGCTGGATCTCCTGGTGCGGCTGGCCCGCGAGCGCGGCTACCAGCTGATCCACGGGGGGCAGATGTCGCTCCCCCTCACCCGCCAGGCGCGCTTCCCCCACGACAGGGCCGCCCGCCTCATCGGCTACCGGCCCCGCATCACCCTGGACGAGGGGCTGGAGGAGGTGGCGCGGTGGTGGCGGGAGGTCAGCGCCGCAGCTTCCGGA
>WGEM01000302.1 GCA_015492755.1 Gemmatimonadota bacterium
ATGTGTATAAGAGACAGCTCCAGGAGGGTCTCGTCGAGCTGGACCCCCTGGGCGGAGGCGGCGGACGGCGCCGCCAGCGCCACGGCGGAGGCGGCCAGCGCCACGGCGAGCGCGCGGCGGAAGGTACGAAGGTGGGTGTTCTGCATGATCCCGACTCGGAGAGGACGGATGGACGTGAGGCCCCCGGGCCCCGTTACACGAATGGACCGTTGGGGGGCGGCGAATGTTGAGGGGCGGCCCTCACCCTTCCGAGAAGGCCGCGTCGAAGGCCACGTCGGAGGGCGGGAAGTCCAGCTCACGCAGGAAGGCACACGCCTCCTCCGCGCCGTGCTCGCGCTCCATAAGCGAGTCCTCCCACTCCACGGAGAGCGGCCCCTCGTAGCCGATGCGGTTGAGCGCCCGCACGATCTCCTCGAAGGGCACGTGGCCGCGCCCCGGCGAGCGGAAATCCCAGAAGCGATCCCGGTGGCCGAAGGGGAGGTGCCCGCCGAACACGCCCGCCGCCATGGGCTGGTCGGACCACCACACGTCCTTCATGTGCACGTGGTGGATGCGGTGGGCGAAGCGGTGGAGGAAGCCCACCACGTCCACACCCTGGTACGCCAGGTGGCTGGGGTCGTAGTTGAATCCGAAGGCCTCCCGTCCGCCCAGCGCCTCCACCGCCCGCGCGGCAGTGGCGATGTCGAAGGCGATCTCGGTGGGATGCACCTCCAACGCGAAGCGCACACCCACCTCGTCAAAGACGTCCAGGATGGGGTTCCAGCGGTCGGCGAACTCGCGGAAACCCGCTTCGATCATGGACTCCGGCACCGGCGGGAACGAATAGATGAGGTGCCAGACGGGGCTCCCGGTGAAGCCGTTCACCACGCGGACGCCCAGGTTCGCCGCCGCCCGGGCGGTGCGCATCATCTCTTCGGCGGCGCGGCGCCGGACGCCTTCCGGGTCGCCGTCACCCCAGACGTGGTCCGGGAGGATGGCCCGGTGCCGTTCGTCGATGCGGTCGCACACCGCCTGACCCACCAGGTGGTTGCTGATGGCCCACACGTCCAACCCGTGGGACTGCAGGAGCTCGCGCCGGGCCACGCAGTAGTCGGGGTCCTCGGCGGCGCGCCCCACATCGAAGTGGTCTCCCCAGCACGCTAGCTCGAGACCGTCGTAACCCCACGCGGCGGCCTTTTCCGCCAGCGCGGTGAGGGGAAGATCGGCCCACTGGCCGGTGAAGAGGGTGATGGGTCGCGCCATGATGGTCTCTCGCTCCGCCGCAGGTGGAGGCCGGCGGCCAGGTTATGCCGGATCCGGACGTTTCTTGCTTCAAGGGCTCGCCAATCGTAGGATGGCGCCGCCTCCCGAGACAATACGCACCCTTCGTCCACCCGCCCGCGGCGGGTGCCGAGGGTCGTGCGCGACGTCCTCGCGATGAAAGGAAGGTCATGACTCCGGGCCCCGACGAGTGGGAGCACTTTCGCGCCATGTCCTCTCCATCCCCCACCGATCACGACCCCGTCTCCGGCACCACCGACGCCGAGGAACAGCTCAAGCGGGCCCTGGCGGTGCTCCGGAGCGCCCTGGACGCCACCGTGGACGGCATCCTAGTGGTGGACCGGGAGGGGAACATGGTCTCGTTCAACCGCCAGTTCGCCGAGATGTGGGATCTCTCCGACGACGTGTTGGCCGCGCGCCGGTGGGAGCGCGCACTGGAAGCCTCCGCCGCGCGGGTCCGCGATCCCGAGGTGTTCCTGGAGCGGACCGCCCGGTGGACCTCCGACCCGGAGGCTCGAGGAGCCGACGTGGTGGAGCTGGTGGACGGGCGGGTGCTCGAGCGGTTCTCGCAGCCGCACCTCATGGGTGATGAGGTGGTGGGCCGGGTGTGGAGCTTCCGCGACGTGACGGAGCGGGTGAGGGCCGAGGCGGAGCTCCGGAGCAGTGAGCGCCGCTACCGGTCCCTCTTCAAGGACTCGCGGCAGGCCATCTATCTCACCACCAAGGACGGCTCTTTCATCGACGCCAACCCGGCGATGCTGGAGATGTTCGGCTATACCCGGGACGAGCTGGCCACGCTCAACGCCTCGGAGCTCTACGTAGATCCGCGGGCGCGGGCGGCGTTCCGCCACGCGGTGGAGGACCGTGGCGCGGTGGTGAAGTATCCCGTGAACCTCCGCGCGCGCGACGGGACGGAGATGGAGTGCCTCCTCACCAGCACCGTGTGGACCGACGCCGCGGGCGAAATCCAGGGCTACCAGGGGATCATCGAGAACGTGACGGAGCGCAACCGCGCCGAGCGGGCCCTCCGGGAGAACGAGCGGAAGTTCCGCTCCCTCATCGAGCGCGCCAGCGACACCATCACCGTGCTGGACGAGGCGCGCTCCATCCGGTACGTGAGTCCCTCCTGGCGGCGGGTTCTCGGTTATGAAGCGGAGGACGTGGGGGGGAAGGACTTTGCCGAGCTGGTCCATCCCGACGACCGGCCCCTCGTGGTGTACGAGTTCGACTACCTGAGCCAGAGCCGCGGGGCCAGTACGCGGCTGGAGATGCGCGTGCGCCACGCCGACGGCTCCTGGCGGGTGATGGAGATCGTGGGCACCAACCTCCTGCACGAGGCTTCGGTAGCGGGTATGGTGCTGAACGGCCGCGACGTCACCGATCGTAAGCGCGCCGAGGAGCAGCTCCTCCACGACGCCTTCCACGACCGGCTGACGGGACTTCCGAACCGAGCGCTCCTCCTGGACCGCCTGGACCAGATCCTCAAGCGCGTGGCCCGCCATCCGGAGACGCGGTTCGCGGTGCTCTTCCTGGACCTGGATCGGTTCAAGGTGTTGAACGACTCCCTGGGCCACGGCGCGGGAGACGAGTTCCTCACCGCCATCGCCCACCGCATCGCCGGCGCGCTCCGCCCCGCAGATACCCTCGCGCGCCTGGGCGGCGACGAGTTCACGGTGCTGCTGGAGGACAGCACCGGCGCCGACGCTCTCCTGGTGGCCGAGCGGATCCGGAGCCTCCTGGAGCAGCCGTTCTTCATCAACGGCCAGGAGATCTTCACCACCGCGAGCATCGGGATCGCCACCAGCGACGAGCGCTACCGGCGTCCGCAGGACATCCTCCGGGACGCCGACCTGGCCATGTACGAAGCCAAGCGGGCCGGCGGGAACCAGGCGGTGGTCTTCGACAGCTCCATGTACCGCCAGGCCGTCACCACGCTGCGCATCGAAACCGACCTGCGGCGAGCACTGGAGCGCGACGAGTTCGAGCTCTTCTTCCAGCCCATCGTGAGGCTGGACGACGAAACGCTCACCGGTTTCGAGGCGCTCATCCGCTGGCGTCATCCCGGCCTGGGACTCCTCCCTCCGTCGCGGTTCCTGGGCGTGGCGGAGGAGACGGGTCTCATCGTGGGGATCGGGGAGTGGGTGATGCGTTCGGCGGGACGGACGCTGGCCCGCTGGCGGGAGGCCTTTCCCCGCCTGGCAGGAGTCTCGGTGCACATCAACGTGTCGGTGCATCAGCTCAACCAGCCCGACTTCGTGCAGCGGGCTCGCGCCGCGCTCTCGGAGACCCGGGCTCCGGGCGAGCACCTGTGCATGGAGATCACCGAGAGCGCCATGATGAGCAACGCCGAGGCGTCGGTGTCCACGCTGCGCGGCCTCAAGTCGCTGGGCATTTCGTTGGCCATCGACGACTTCGGCACCGGGTACTCGTCGCTGAGTTACCTGCACCGCTTCCCCACCGACTCGGTGAAGATCGACCGCTCCTTCGTGGCGGCCATCGGCACGCAGCCCCGGGAGCTGGGGCTGGTGCGCACCATCGTGGACCTGGCCCACGACCTGGGGATGGAAGCGGTGGCGGAGGGTGTGGAGACGGAGACCCAGGCCGCGATTCTCGGCGATCTGGGATGCGCGTACGTTCAGGGCTTCCGTTATGCCCCGGCGCTCCCCCTCCCCGAGGCGGAGGCGGTGCTGCTCCGGGGGCGGGTGTGAGCGGGGCCGTGGCGCTCCCGACGAGGGGTGTCCTCGTGGTTCAGGGACCCGGTGGCGCGGATCCGGACCCGGCGCCGGTCGTCCCCCCCGACCCGGCCCGTGACACCGGCGGCCGGTAGCGCGCGTCCTTCCAGACACCCTCCCGGGCGCTGGCC
>WGEM01000303.1 GCA_015492755.1 Gemmatimonadota bacterium
CAGCGCCGGTGTCTTCCTGGCCATCGCGCCCTGGGCGGTGCTGGGTGGTCTGGTGCTCTGGGCGCTCCTCACCTTCCCCACGGGTTACGTGTCCCTGGGCTCCATCGGTGCCGCGGCGGCGCTGCCGGCTCTGGTGGCGCTCACGCCACACCGTGGAGGCCCCGAGGTCTTCTGGTTCAGCGTGGCGCTGGCGGTGTTCGTCATCTGGGCGCACCGCTCCAACCTCCGCCGCCTCCTCGCCGGGACCGAGAACCGCTTCGGGCGCCGCCGCGCACCGGTGGACGACGCGCATGGGTGAGCCGCTCCGTGTGGGGGTGGTGGGCGCCGGGGCGTGGGGCACGGCGCTGGCGAAGCTCCTGGCCGAGCGGGGTCACGAGGTGGCGCTCTGGGCCTACGAACCCCACGTGGTGGAGGCGGTGCGCCGCCGGAGGGTGAACCCGTACCTTGAGGGGGTGACGCTCCCCGGCGAGCTGGTGGTGACGGGCGATCTGGCGGGCGCCGTATCCGGGAAGGACGTGGTGGTGTCGGTGAGCCCGTCCCAGTTCGTGCGCGACGTCATGCAGCAGGCGGCGCCCCACCTGGACGCCGACGCGCTGGTGGTGAGCGCCTCGAAGGGGATCGAGCTGCACACCCTCAAGCGGATGGACCAGGTGCTGGTCGAGGTGCTTCCCGCGGCGGTGATGGAGCGGTTCTGTGTGCTCTCCGGTCCATCCTTCGCCCGTGAGGTGGCGGAGGGCGCACCCACCGCCGTGGTGGTGGCCAGCCGGGACGAGGAGGCGGCCCGGCGTGTGCAGCGGGCCTTCCAGACACCCTCCTTCCGGGTCTACACCAACAGGGACGTGGTGGGGGTGGAGCTGGGAGGCGCGCTGAAGAACGTGATGGCGCTGGCGGCGGGCATCGCCGCGGGGCTGGGATACGGACACAACACCATGGCGGCGCTCATCACGCGGGGTCTGGCGGAGATGACCCGGCTGGGTGTCGCCATGGGGGCGGATGCGGCTACGTTCTCAGGGCTGGCAGGGGTGGGTGATCTCGTCCTCACCTGCACCGGGGGGTTGAGCCGGAACCGGACGGTGGGTCTGCGCCTGGGTCGCGGCGAGCGCCTCGCCGACATCCTCCGGGACATGCAGGCGGTGGCGGAGGGGGTGAAGACCGCCGAGGCGGTGCCGGAGCTGGCCCGGCGCCACGGGGTGGAGATGCCCATCGCCGAGCAGGTGTACCTCATCGTGCACGAGGACAAGCCCGCCGCCCAGGCGCTGCGCGACCTGATGCTCAGGGAGCCCAAGCCGGAGGAGTGGTCATGACGGAGCCCATCGCCAAGAAGGTCTATTACTCCATCGGCGAAGTGTGCGACCTCACAGGCCTCAAGCCCCACGTGCTCCGCTACTGGGAGACCCAGTTCGACGTCCTGAACCCCACCAAGAACCGGGCGGGCAACCGTGTCTACAGGGCCAAGGAGATCGAGCTGATCCTCCTGGTGAAACACCTCCTCTATGAGGAGAAGTACACCATCGAGGGGGCCAACAAGCGGCTCCTGGAGATGCGCCGGTCCGGCGAACTGGACGAAGAGCGCCAGGAGATCCTGGAGCCGGAAATCCTGGCGGAGATGAAGCGTGAGCTGGAAGCGCTGCGCGACCTTCTCACCACCGACGGGCCCCGGCGCGCCGACGAGCCGTCCTGAACCCGCTGCCCGGAACCCTCGCCCCCGCCGTCGGTACGCCGAGGCCATGAAGATTCTCTGTACGAACGACGACGGCTATCTGGCGACGGGTCTGAGCGTCCTGTCGAGGGCGGCGTCCGAGCTGGGTTCCGTGACGGTGGTGGCGCCGGACCGGGAGCAGAGCGCCACCAGCCACGCGTTGACGTTGCACCACCCCCTCCGGGCGCGCCGCACACCCGACGGCGCCTTCGTGGTGGACGGAACGCCCACCGACTGCGTCATTCTGGCGCTGAACGAGCTCCTACCGGAGCGACCCGACGTGGTGCTCTCCGGCGTGAATCACGGTCCCAACATGGGGGAGGACGTGCTCTATTCGGGCACCGTGGCCGCCGCCATGGAGGCCACGGTCCTGGGCATCCCCGCCGTGGCGCTCTCCTACGTAGGGAGCGCCGGGGAAGAGCTGGAGGGTTGGGAGCCGGTGGTGCGCCGGGTCCTGGAATCGCTTCTGGGCCGCGACCGCTTCCCCGCGGATACCCTGTTCAACGTCAACCTCCCGGCGGTGGCGCCCGATGAGGTCCGCGGGATGCGCGTCACGAAGCTCGGACGGCGCCGCTACGCCGATTCCATCACCCGGGCGCACGATCCGTCCGGTCGGGAGTATTACTGGATCGGCGGTGGGGACGTGACCTGGCGGGGGCCCGCCGACTCCGACTTCCAGGCCATCCGGGAGGGCTTCGTATCGGTCACGCCGCTACACCTCGACCTGACCAACTACCAACTCCTCGAGGAGATCCGGGCGTGGAATCTGGCGCTCTAGACGATACCCGCTTCATCGGGTATCGCCGGAAGCTCATCGAAGAGATCCGCGCCAAGGGCGTGGACGACCTGGAGATCCTGCAGCTCTTCGACAAGGTTCCGCGTCACCTGTTCGTGCCGGAGGCCATGTGGCCTCGGGCGTACGAAGACGCGCCCATTCCCATCGGCTACGGGCAGACCACCTCGCAGCCCTCCCTGCTGGCGCACTACCTGAAGATCCTCAGGCCCACGAAAGACGACAAAGTGCTCGAGATCGGCACGGGGTGCGGGTACTTCACCGCCATCCTGGCGCTGGCGGCGGACCGTGTGTACTCCATCGAGCGCATCCGCGAGCTCTCGCAGCGGGCCCGGAAGGTGCTGGACCAGCTTGGAATCCGGAACGTGGCCCTCCTGGTGGGCGACGGCACCATCGGGTGGAAGAAGTACGCGCCCTACGACGTCATCGTGGTGGCTGCCGCGTCGCCCTCCATCCCGCCGGCGCTGGTGGATCAGCTGGGCGACGGGGGGCGGATGTTGATTCCGGTGGGCGGGCGCGACACGCAGGAGCTGGTGTTGGTGCGCAAGGACGGGTTCATCGTCACCGAAGAGACGGTGCCGGGACCGGTGAAGTTCGTGCCGCTCCTGGGGGAATTCGCCTGGAAGCCGGAGCGGGAGTGAGCGAGGTACCGGGGGGCGCGGGTGCCGTGGTGGCGCGTCCGGGACCGCTTCGGCGCCTCTACGACTGGGTCCTCCACTGGGCGGATACACCGTACGGGGTGCCCGCGCTCTTCCTTCTGGCTCTGGCGGAGTCGTCGTTCTTCCCCATTCCCCCCGATCCCCTCCTCATCGCGCTCTGTCTGGGCGCGGCATCGCGTTCGTTGCACTTCGCGGTGGTGGCCACCGCCGCCTCGGTGCTGGGCGGCATCATCGGGTACGGGATCGGATGGGGAGCCTGGAGTGTGGCGGAGCCGCTCTTCTACGCGTACGTGCCGGGGGTGAGTCCGGAGGCGTTCGAGCGGGTCCGCGCGCTCTACGACCGGTGGGACTTCTGGGCGGTGTTCATCGCCGGACTCACACCCATTCCCTATAAGGTCTTCACGCTCTCGGCGGGCGTTTTCGCCATCAACTTCCCCGTGTTTGTGCTGGCGTCGGTCCTCAGCCGGGGCCTGCGCTTCTTCCTCCTCGCCGGCCTCATCTACCGGTTCGGGGCGCCCATCACCGCCTTCATCGACCGGTACTTCAACTGGCTGGCCTGGGCATTCGGAATCCTTCTGGTGGGTGGCTTCGCGGTCATTGAATTCGCGCTCTGAGCCGCCGGGCACCCCGAGCTCCCCCGGCAGGAACCGTTTGTTCCCCGCTCGCGCCGGGGCCTATATTGCCGTACGTACCGCGCACCACCCCCCGGAGTCGACGCAGATGGGTGAGGAGAAGAAGGAATCCCGGATTCCGCCCCCGGCCTTCCCGCCGGGCTCACGAAAGCATCGCAGGACGAACCACACCCGGCCGGTGGCCGCCGAGGCGCTGGGCGACGGCTTCATCTCGCCCGAGGATCCGCTTCCGGAGCGGAGCTCCAGTGTGGACGAGGCGTTCATCTCACCGGACGAACCGCTCCCCCACAGGGAGCTGCGCTCCGGCGGAGGCTCCGATCTCCCCGCCTTCGACGTGGAGGAGGCGGTGGTCACCGGGATCGGCGACGATGCGCACCTGGATCCCATCGAGCTGGTGGCGGCGGGAGATCCCCACGTGATGGAGCTCATCGAGAAGGTGGGGAAGCTGGCGGAGGCGCTCCGGACGAAGGGCGAGGCGGGGCTGAAGATCACGCCCGAGATGGACCGGTTCGAGTCCACCCTCCGGGGTTACTGCGTGGGGTACCTGGCGGGGCGCCGCGCGGAGGACGACCCCTCCGCGGTGGACTTCTGAGCGTACGGGGGCGGTTGCGGGCTCCGTAGCCGTTTCAGATCTCCACCTGCGCCCCGAGCCCCACGTACCGGTTCGCGGGAATTCCGAAGTAGGTGGATGCGCGCTCTGCATTCCGCTGGAGTCGGGCGTAGAGCGCAGCGCGCCAGCGCGGCATCGTGGAACTTCCCTCGGGAACCACGATGACTTCTCCGAAAAAGAAGCTCGTGGACATCTCGTCGTAGCGGTACCCGGGATGCTCCAGCCGGGCCAGCAGCGCGCGGATGGCGATGTCTTCCATGAAGCCGAAGCGCGCCACGACGCGCAGAAAACCGTGCCCCAGATCGGAGACCTCCGCACGCTCCGCGGCGCGCACGCGCGGAATCTCCTGCATGTCGATGGTGAGGAGGATCACCCGCTCGTGCAGCACCTTGTTGTGCTTCAGGTTGTGCAGGAGTGTGCGCGGCACGCCCTCAGGTGAGGTGGTCATGAACACCGCCGTGCCGGGTACCCGTGCCGGGGGGTTGGGCTCGATGGCGGCGATGAAGGCATCGAAGGGCATGGGGCGGTGGTCCATCCGGGCCCGCACCAGGGCCGTACCCGTCTTCCAGGTGGTCATGACCGTGAACACGGTGGCCGCCACCAGGAGGGGGAACCACCCACCGCTGGGGATCTTGTGGAGGTTCGCCGTCCAGAACGAGAGGTCCACCAGGAGGAAGCCTCCAGCCACCACCAGGACGCTCCAGAGCTTCCAGCCCAGCCGCATGTAGGCCACCACGGCGAAGAGGATGGTGGTGAAGACCATGTCGGTGGTGACGGCGACGCCGTACGCCGACGCCAGCCGGCTGGACGAGCCGAATCCCAGCACCAGGAGGAGGCAGGCCACCATCAGCCCCCAGTTCACCGCCGGGAGGTACACCTGCCCGATCTGAGAGGGCGATGTGTGCTCGATGCGGAGGCGCGGCAGGTAACCCATCTGCACGGCCTGACGGGTGAGGGAGAAGGCACCCGAGATGACGGCCTGGGAGGCGATCACGGTGGCGGCGGTGGCGATTCCCACCAGCGGGACGAGGGCCCACCGCGGTGCCATGAGGTAGAACGGCGCCTCCACCGCAGCGGGTTGGCGGAGGATGAGCGCGCCCTGACCGAAGTAGTTGAGGACCAGCGCCGGCAGGACGACGAAGGTCCAGGTGAGGCGGATGGGTTTCTTCCCGAAGTGCCCGATGTCAGCGTAGAGCGCCTCGCCGCCGGTGACGACGAGGAAGACCGAGCCCAGGACCAGAATCCCGCTCATCCCGTGCTCGGCGAAAAAACGCACCGCGTAGACCGGGCTCAGCGCCGCCATCACCTGGGGATTCCGGATGATCTGGGCGATGCCCAGCACCGCCAGCGTGAGGAACCACACGAGGGTGACGGGACCGAAGACGGCGCCCACGCCCGCGGTCCCCCGGCGCTGGAACCAGAAGAGCGCCACCAGAATGCCCAGCGTGATGGGAATCACGTACGGCGTGAACACCGGCGTCACCACCTCCAGCCCCTCGATGGCCGAGAGCACGGAGATGGCGGGCGTGATCATGGAGTCTCCGTACAGGAGCGCGGCGCCGAAGAGGCCGAGGAGCACGAGGAGTCTCCGCCGACCCCGGGCCTCGCCGCGCGGCATCACCAGCGCGGTGAGTGCGATAATGCCGCCCTCGCCGTTGTTGTCGGCGCGGAGCACGAGCCCCAGGTACTTGATGGTGATGACGAGGATGAGCGACCAGAAGATGAGGGAAAGGACCCCCAGCGTGCTCGACACGCTGACGTCTACGCCGTGTGACGTATGCAGCGATTCCCGGATGGCGTAGATGGGGCTGGTGCCGATGTCCCCGAAGACGACGCCCAGCGCGGCGAGCGAGAGCGCAGCGAGGGATTCCTTGTTCGGGTGCTCAGGTGTGTCCGTCACGGTTCACCTCGGAGGTCGGGACGCGACGGCCGGCACCCCGTGAGCCGGCCGGGGAAGAGGATCACGTTCCCGTTCCTCGGGGGAATCTAGGAGCCTGTCCGAGTAAAGGAGTAGGCCGCGCACGTGGTGCGTTTGCGTGTTCAGTCAAGGAGCGCCGACGAGTCGTGGCAGCGCTACGGCGAGGAGAAGCGACGATGGATCAACCGCGAACCCACCACGTGCCCATCCACCTGCAGGACCATGACATCGAAGATTGTGGATTGGGCGCGGCACGGCCCCGCCTCCGTCGTTGGCGCTCCTGGACGTAGCTTGGGCTACGCCGTCGTCGCGCCGTCTTACTCGGACAGGCTCTTAGTCGATATGTCCGGTTTCGGGACGCCTCCGCACAGACCGCGCGGGGTGAGGTTTACGGCGGGTCCCGGCGGCGTCATCTTCTGGTTCCGGCCCTCATAGCTCAGGTGGATAGAGCGACTGCCTCCTAAGCAGTAGGTCCCAGGTTCGAGTCCTGGTGAGGGCACTGAGGGGCGCCCCCTCGCCGCTGCGCCCTGGCCGGATGGACCCTATCTTGCCCCGCCGCATCCGCCCGTCCTCGCGGGCGATGAACCCCATCCGGTCTTCGAGGTGCGCCATGTCCAGACTGCTCGTTCCTCTCCGTCCGGCGCGCTGCGCCGCGTGGTGGCTCGTGGCCTTCACGCTCGCCGCGTGCGGAGAGGCTCCCCCCGGCGCTTCGCCGGACGATGCCACCCCACCCGCCGGTTCCGACGACGCGGCGCCGCTTCCCCCCGGGGTGCAGGCGATCTCCTTCCTGGGGGACACGCTCCGCACGCCCGAGCTCCCCGAGGAGACCCGTGCGGTGTATCTCGAGCGATACCGGGAGGCGGAGGACGCTCTGGCGGACGATCCCGACGACGCCGACGCCCTCATCTGGATGGGGCGGCGCACCGCCTACCTGGGCCAGTACCGGGAAGCCATCGACATCTACACCCACGCCCTCACGCTCCACCCCGAGGACGCCCGCCTCTACCGGCACCGGGGCCATCGCTACATCACCGTGCGCGAGCTCGACCGCGCCATCGCCGATCTCACGCGTGCCGCGGAGCTGGTGGAAGGCACACCCGACCAGGTGGAGCCCGACGGACTCCCCAACCGCCTGGGAATCCCCACCAGCACGCTGCACTTCAACATCTGGTACCACCTGGGGCTGGCCTACGATCTGAAGGGCGACTTCGAGGCGGCTGCGGACGCGTACCGGAGGTGCCTGGAGGTCTCGAAGCGCCCGGATTCGGTGGTGGCCACCTCGTACTGGCTCTACCTCACGCTCCGGCGCCTGGGGCGGGACGACGAGGCCGCCCGCGTCCTGGAGCGCATCACCCCCGACATGGAGATCATCGAGAGCGAGGCGTATCTCAACCTCCTCCTCCTCTTCAAGGGAGAACGCGCGCCGGAGGAGCTCCTGGGCCCCGAAGGCCACGAGGCGACGCTGCAGAGCACCACCACCGCGTACGGGGTGGGGATGTACTGGCTGCTGCAGGGCGATGAGGAGCGCGCCATGGAGATCTTCCAAAGGATCCTGGAGGCCCGGAACCAGTGGGCCGCCTTCGGCTACATCGCTGCCGAGGCGGAGGTGGCGGGGCTGGGGGATCGG
>WGEM01000304.1 GCA_015492755.1 Gemmatimonadota bacterium
ACGCCGTCCTCCCGCGCCTCATCCTGGGCGGGGCCGGCGCGCTGGCGTGGTGGCGCGTCCGGGAGACCGGGTTGGCCGCCACCGAGACCGCCGAGCAACTCCGGGACGTCTTCCGCATCCAGACGCTGGACCACCGCCTCCACGAGGAGCGGCTCATTCGCGCCGTTCAGGTCCTCGCGGCGGTGGGCATTCGTCCCGTCGTGGCCAAGGGGTGGGCGGTGGCGCGTCTCTATCCCCGTCCGGGGCTCCGCCCGTACGGCGACATCGACCTCTACGTTGCGCCGCATGAGTTCGGCACCGCGGAGGAAGCGCTGGCCGCTCACGCAGAGACATCCTCCCGGGTGGACCTCCACGCCGGTCTGGACCACGGCGGGGCCCTGCGGCCCGACGTGGAGGCGCGGAGCTCCGTGGTGGAGGCGGGAGAGGTTTCAGTGCGGGTGATGTCGGCCACCGACCATCTCTGGTTTCTCTCCACGCACATGCTCTTCCACGGCGCGTGGCGTCCCGTGTGGCTCACCGACATCGCCGTGCTGGTGGAGCGCTACGGCGCCGACATCGACTGGGACGTGATCGGCACGCTTCCGCACCGCCTGCGGGATGAGGTGCGGGTGGGTGTCCGGCTGGCGCACGAGCTGCTGGGCGCAGACATCACCGCCACGCCGTGGGCCGGCCCCCGCCACGCGCTCCCCCGCTGGATTCCGCGGGCGGTCCTCGCCGCCTGGATGCGGGAACACTACAGTACCACCACCAGCATCCTCCTCGCCCCGGCGGAGCCCGGTGCGCTCTGGCGCTCGTTCCGTCTCCGGTGGCCGAACCCCATTGAGGCGACACACCGATGGCACGCTCCCTACAACCGGTGGCCCCGCCTGCCGTTGCAGGCCTGGGACCTGATGTCTCGCGGAGTCCGGGCGCTGGCGGCGTTGCCCGGGATGCGGGGCCGGCGCGCCGCCGCCCGCGACGGGCGCACGCACGATGAACATCGACGAAACCAGGATCCTGCAGCGGAGCGGTGACCTGCAGGTGCACCTCATCGGTGCCGAGGACGTGCGCATCCGGGGGGAGGGGCTGGACGTGCGGAGCGGTCCTCACGCCCTCGCGGTGCTGGACGCCTTCGCCGAGCCCATCTCGGTGAAGGAGGCCATGGAGCGCCTCCGGGGCCGCGCCGCCGGGGTACAGGACTGGCTGGACCTGCTGGGAACGGTGGTGGGGCTGCACGAGCACGGCGTGCTGGTGGAGCCGGGGACGTCACCGCAGGCGGGCGAGTCGCGGCTGGACGTGGAGACGCAGGCGTTCCACGTGATGATGCTGGAGGATCGCCGCCGCACCGACGCCTTCCTGGAAGCCATCGCCCGCACGGTGGGCCCCGACGACACGGTGCTGGATCTCGGGACGGGCACGGGAATCCTGGCCATGGCGGCGGCGCGAGCGGGCGCGCGGCATGTCTACGCCATCGAAGCGGGCGCCGTCGCCGACGCCGCCGATGCGCTCATTGGCGCCAACGGCCTGGCGGACCGGATCACGCTGGTCCGGGGGTGGTCCACACGGGTCACGCTGCCGGAGCGCGCTGATGTGCTGGTGAGCGAGACCATCGGCGCGCAGCCCTTCGAGGAGCGGGTTCTGGAGATCACACGGGACGCGTTCCGGCGGCACCTGGAACCGGACGCCCGCATGATTCCCGCCAGGCTCAGGGTGTACGCGCTCCCGGTGCCGAAGCCCACCTCGGTGGTGGCGGAGCGCGCGTTCACGCCGGCGGCGCTGGCCCGCTGGAGCGAGTGGTACGGGTTCGACTTCCGTCCTCTGGCGGACTTCGCCCCCGACGACGTCTGGTTCGTGCACCTCACCGATGCCGCGGTACGGGAGCTGGGCACACCTGCGACGCCCGTCTTCCTGGGTGAGGTGGAGCTGAGAGCCCGCCACGACCTGGTGTTCGAGGGCGCGGGTGAGGCGGCGGTGGTGGATGAAGGCACCGTGGGGGCCGTGGCCGTCTACTGGGAGATGGAGCTGGCCGACGGCATCGTCCTCACCAACGACCCCGCCCGCGCGGCGGACACCAACCACTGGGCGGACCCCGTGGCGGTGCTGCCCCGGCCCTTCGAGGTCCGCCCGGGCCAGCGTGTGCGCATCGAGTATCGCTACGCCGGGGGGGCGGCGGAGCTGGAGGCCCGGCCGCTGGGCGAATAGGCGCGCCTACTCCGGAGGCCCGAGAAGCCGTCCGCCGTCCACCGCCAGGATCTGGCCGGTGACGAATCCGGCGCGCACGAAGTAGAGCACGGCGTCCGCCACGTCCCGGGGGCTTCCCGTGCGCCGGAGCGGCGCGGCCTCCGCCAGCTTCTCCCAGCGCTCCGCGGGCCAGTCGTCCGGCTTCAGCACCGCCCCCGGAGCCACCGCGTTGACCCGCACCTCCGGCGCCAGCGCCCGGGCCTGCAGCCGGGTGAGGTGCGCCAGCGCGGCCTTCGACACGGAATGGGCGGCGTAGTCCGTCCACGGCTGGATGGCCGAGAGGTCCACGATGTTCACCACCGAGCCCCGGGCCTGGCGCAGCAGTGGCGCCGCAGCCCGCACCAGGAGGTGGGGCGCCCGCGCGTTGAGCGCCATGACCCGGTCCCAGGCGGCGGCGTCCACCTCGGCCAGCGTCCGCACCTCGAAGCTCGCCGCCGAGTTCACCAGCACGTCCAGGCGGCCGAATCGCTCACGCACCGCCGTCAGCACGGAGTCCACCGACTCCGGCTCCGTCAGATCGGCACGCACGGCCAGCGCCACGCGTCCCAGCGCCTCGACGTCCGCCGCGGTCTGCACCGCCTCATCGCCGGAGGAGCGGAAGGTGAAGGCGATGTCGAAACCGTGGTCCGCCAGCGCCAGCGCGATGGCGCGGCCGACACGGACCGCGCCTCCGGTCACCAGCGCGACGCGTTGCGTGGGTGTGGGATTCATGGCGAGACTGGGGGTGCGGGAACGGTAGACGGAACACTGACCAGTGGAGCGGAACGAATATGGATGTCAATCTGACCGGGAAGGTGGCCATCGTGACGGGAAGCACCAAGGGGATCGGGCTGGCCGTCGTGCGCCGCCTCCACGAGGCCGGCGCGTCGGTGACGGTGAGCGCCCGCACGGCGTCGGATGTGGAGGCCGAGGTGGACCGACTCGGAGCACGGGCCCTCGGCGTGCCCGCGGACGTGTCCCGCCCGGAGGAGTGCGAGGCGCTGGTGGAGCGGACGGTGGAGCGGTTCGGCCGCCTGGACATCCTGGTGAACAACGCCGGTATCGGCATCTTCAAGCCCATCACCGAGCTCTCCATCGAGGAGTGGCGTCGGCAGATCGACGTGAACCTCGGCGGCGTCTTCTACTGCTCCAAGGCGGCGCTGCCGCACCTCGTGGCGGCGGGCGGCGGCGACATCGTGAACATCGGCTCTCTGGCCAGCCGGAACGCCATCGCCGGCGGGACCGGGTACAACGCCAGCAAGTTCGGACTCCTGGGGATGACGGAAGCCATGATGCTGGACGTGCGCTACGACGGCGTGCGGGTGAGCATCGTGATGCCCGGCAGCGTGGACACGCACTTCAACGGCCGCACGCCCTCCCAGGAGCGCACCTGGCGCCTCCATCCCGACGACTGCGCGCAGGCGGTGCTCCACCTGGTGTCGTATCCGAAGGAGGCCCATGTGAGCCGGGTGGAGATGCGGCCCAGCATGCCGGTGAAGCGCTGAGCGGCTGCCCTTCACGCACCCGCCGCCTCCGGTAGATTTCCCCGCGGGCGCGGGCGCGGAGGATGCGCCTGCGAGCCCGTCCGGCGGCGTGAGAACGGAGACGGAGATCATGGCTGAGGAATACAGGATCGAGCGTGACTCGCTGGGTGAGATGAAGGTCCCGGCGGACGCGCTCTACGGCCCGCAGACGCAGCGGGCGGTGGAGAACTTCCCCATCAGCGGGAAGCGGTTCGGACGCCGCTTCATCGAGGCGCTGGGCCGCATCAAGAAGGCGGCGGCGGAGACCAACGAGGAGTTGGGGCTGCTGGACCCCGAGATCGCCGACGCCGTCATCGCCGCGGCGCAGGAGGTCATCGACGGCCGCTGGGACGACCAGTTCGTGGTGGACGTTTACCAGACGGGGTCGGGCACCTCCACCAACATGAACGCCAACGAGGTCATCGCCCACCGCGCCGCGCAGATCCTGGGTCGCCCGGTGCACCCCAACGACCACGTCAACTTCGGGCAGTCGTCCAATGACGTGATCCCCACCGCCATCCACATCTCGGCCCGGGTAGCCCTCGAAGCGGAGCTCCTCCCGGCGCTGGATCGGCTCCGGGGTGCGCTGGCGGAGAAGGCGGAGGCCTTCGACGGCATCGTCAAGTCCGGTCGGACGCACCTCATGGACGCCACACCCGTACGACTGGGGCAGGAATTCGGCGGATATGCCACGCAGGTGGCGAAGGGCATGGAGCGCATCCGGAGGGGCGCCGCAGAGCTGGAGGAGCTGGCGCTGGGCGGAACCGCCACCGGCACCGGAATCAACACCCACCCCGAGTTCGCGCGGCGCGCCATCGCCCGCATCGCCGAGGCCACCGGTATTGAGTTTCGCGAGGCGGAGAACCACTTCGAGGCGCAGGGTGCGAAGGACGCGGTCGTGAGCGTGGCGGGCGCGCTCAACACCATCGCGGTGTCGCTCATGAAGATCGCCGACGACATCCGCTGGTTGGGATCCGGTCCCACCTCCGGCATCCACGAGATCCGGCTCCCGGCGGTGCAGCCCGGCTCCTCCATCATGCCGGGGAAGGTGAACCCCGTCATGGCGGAGGCGCTCATGATGGTGTGCGCCCGGGTGATGGGGAATCATACCACCATCACGGTGGCGGGCGAACGTGGCAACTTCGAGCTGAACGTCATGATGCCGGTGCTGGCTGACGCACTCCTGGAGTCGGTGACGCTCCTGGCTCACGCGTCCAGCGCCTTCACCCACCGGTGCGTCCGCGGCATCGAAGCCAACGAGGCGCGCGCCCGCGAACTCCTGGAGAAGAATCCCTCCATCGCTACGGCGCTCAATCCGTACATCGGATACGACCGGGCGGCGGAGGTGGCCAAGGAGGCGGCAGCGCGGGGGGTGAGCGTCCGTCAGGTGGTGCTGGAGAAGGGACTCCTCCCGCCGGAGAAGATCGACGAGGCGCTGGATGTGCGGAGCATGACGGAGCCGGGCCTGCCCGACTGAGCTGCCGGGGCGAAGTCGCCCGGCAGGCGGGGTGAGCGACGGGGCCTCAACAGCGCCGCGGCGTGCACCAGCGCCAGCGCCGCCAGCGTCGCATCCGGCAACACCACCTGCGGTTATTGCAGATGGGGAGGCCGGTGCACCCCCTCCCGCGGCGGCCCGGGCGGAGACGGCGGCACTGGCCGATGGTCAGGCAGGAGGCCGCCTGGGCGGAGACCGGTGCCACGATGGACTCCACCGCGGGAAGGAGGAGGGCAAGGCCGGCGGCACGCCCCAGTCGCTTGAGGGCGTCCTTCCGGGAGAGGTTGCCGGCGCCGGAGGGGAGCCGAACCGGCGTGTCCAGGAGGTGTGCCGCCTGGAGCTGGGCCAGCGCGTCCCAGACCAGGTCGGGCTCGGCGGGCAAACCGGTCTCGGGCAGCGCGGCCGTCAGCTCCGCCACGGTGCGGGTCCCGTCGGAGCGTGCCCACACCCACGCCACGGTGGCGTTCAGACAGTGCGCCTCATGTCGCTCCAAATCGTACACCAGGAGCTCGTCTTCGAAGCGCTCGGTGAGCACCCGTGTCGTGCGAGCGCGGGGGCGCTGCGCCCGGAGCCCGTCGGGCCCGGACGCAGCGCCGCTCCCCTGGGGGGGACCTTGTCGCCGCGCAACCATCTTCGGTCGCTCCCGTTTCAGCTCGTCAGCAGCGCAAAGTACGACGCCACGTTGAAGCCGGTGGGATCCACCTGATAGATCTGTCCCTTGGCGAAGTGGCCGGTGGTGGGGAAGTAGGGAGGCGGGGCCGACGCGCCGCACTTGTCGTACGCGTAGCGCTTCACGTAGCCGGTGCCACCCACGCTCCAGATGGTTCCCACCGCGCCGCGCGTCCGCTGGATGATCCCGCCGGTGAGATAGAGGCACCCGCGGCCCCACAGCTTCCCTTCGCACGGCTCCGCGCGCGTGTGACCGTACTGGTAGTTCTCCACCGTGAAGATATCCAGCGCCAGCACGATGCCGTGGAAGAACTCGTCCTTGGTGTCGTCGTAGGTGAAGTAGTTGGCTCCCCAGTACGGGCGGATGGGGGAGTTCAGCGTGTTGTCCGCCACCACGATGTCGTCGCCGGAGAAGTAGCCCAGGATGTCGGCGCAGCTGCCGACGCCGGGGTCCGTGGCGTACGTGAGGTCGTCGCCG
>WGEM01000305.1 GCA_015492755.1 Gemmatimonadota bacterium
GAACCAGTCGGTATAGAAGGCGCCGAGGAAGGTGCCGTCTTCCTCGTCGTAGATCTCGTAGAAGCGAACGTCGGGATGCCAGACTTCCTCGACGCTGCGCTCCTCGATCCGGAGGCCGAACGTCCGGCGCACGATCTCGAACATCCCCGCAAGCACGTTGTCGAGGGGGAAATACGGACGCAGCACCTCGTCGTCGATGTCGTAGCGCGCCTTCCGGAGCCGCTCCATAACGAAGGAGGCGTCCCAGGGCTCCAGGGCATCCAGGCCCAGCTCAGCCGCGTGGGTGCGAAGTTCCGCCACGTCGCGGAGCCAGTAGGGCCGCGTCCTCTCCACCAGGTCCCGCTCGAAGGCCATGGCCCGTGCACCGCTGCGCGCCATCCGCTCCTCCAGCACGTAGTCGGCGAAGCGCCCGTAGCCCAGCATCCGGGCGATCTCGTCCCGGAGCCTGAGGATCCGCGCGATGAGGGGGCGGTTGTCGTGTGCTCCGTCGCGGCAGCGGGTGGCGTACGCCTCGAAGATTTCCCGGCGCAGGGCGCGGTCCTCGCAGTACTTGAGGATGGGTTCCACCGAGGGGTAGTCCAGCGTGAGGATCCAGCCCTCGAGATCCTGCTCCTCGGCGCGGCGGCGGGCTCGGTTGCGGGCGGCGTCGGGCACGCCGCGGAGGCGCTCCTCGTCGGTGATGTGGAGCTCGTACTCCGCGGTGGCGTCCAGCACGTGTTCGCTGAACTTCTGCTGGAGCTGCGCCAGCTCCACCTGGAGCGATTCCAGTCGCCGCTTCTCGTCCGCCGGGAGCTCGGCTCCGGACCTCCGGAATTCCCGGATGGTCTTGTCCAGGTGCCGCCGCCGCACCCCGGTGAGGCGTTCGGCCTCCGAGGTAGCCGCATAGGCGCGCAGGCGCTTCCAGAGCTCCTCGTCCAGCGGCAGGCTGGACCAGAACGACGAGATCTCCGGGAGGACGGCGTTGTACGCTTCGCGGAGTTCCGGCGTCTCCGCCACCGCCACCAGGTGGCCGGCAGGCGAGAGTCTCCGGTTCAGCCGCTCGAGGGCCATCTCCAGCGGCTCCACCGTGTTGGACCAGCTCGGTGGCTCCGCGGCGCGCTTCACCGCCTCCACCGCGGCGCGGGCCTCATCCAGCGCAGCGCGTACGCCGGGTTCCACGTGTTCAGGGCGGATGCGATGGAAGGGGATGGGAAAGCGCTCCGCCAGGAGCGGGTTCTCGGATCGCGTCATGGCGCCTGTGGTTGGGAGCGAACTGGATGCCGACGAAGCTCGGGCGCAGCAACGATGCGGGGGCCCCGTCAGCGGCCCGTCATCGTCGCGTGGGGCCTCTCGCGTTGAGGGGGTCCGTCCGGGCTTCTATTGTAACGGGTCCGACCCCTGTCCCGCCGCCTCCGCGTGCGGCGATCTCCCGGCCCGGATCCGAACGTTGACGCATCCACAATTATCTGCCATCGAGCCCCCCGGCGCCAAGACCCTGCGCGTGCTGAGGCCCGCCATCACGCTGGTGCTCCTCTTCGGCCTCACCTGGCTCACCACCCGCACGGCGCCCGCGTCGTACGAGGTGGGGCGCCTAGCGATCCTCGTGGGATTCGTCCTGCTCTCGGCGTCGGCAGCGGGCAGTCTGGCGGCTGCCGTGGGGCTCCCGCGGCTCACGGGATTCATCCTGGTGGGGATGGTGGTGGGGCCGTCGGTCCTGGCGTTCATCCCTTCAGAGGCGGTGACGGACCTCCGCCTCATCGACGCCTTCGCCCTGGTACTCATCGCCATGCTGGCCGGCGGGGAACTGAAGATCGAAGCGCTCCGGCCACAGGCGCGGGCCATCGCGCTCACCACCCTCAGCGTGACGGCGGTGGTGTGGGTGGGCGTTGCGCTGGCGGTGCTGGCGCTGGCGCCCTTGGTGCCCTTTCTCGCCGAGCTCTCCCTTCCGGGGCGCGCCGCGGTGGGGCTCCTCCTGGGCATCTGGTCTGCCAACTCCAGTCCGGACCTCACGGTGGCGGTCATCGAGGAAAAGCACGCCCGGGGACCGCTGGTGGACGTGATCCTGGGTGTCACCATCGTGAAGGATGTGGTGGTCATCGTGCTCTTCACGCTGACGCTGGCGCTGGTGGCGCCCCTTCTGGACCCTTCCGCCGGCTTCTCCACCCAGGCGCTGGCGACGCTGGCCAAGGAGGTGGGCGGGGCGCTGGTGCTGGGCGCTGCGCTGGGGTGGGTGTTCTCGCAGTACCTCGGGGACGAAGACACCGATCCCCGTTCGCCGTTTGCCACGTTCCTCTTCGCCTACGTCCTGGTGGTGCTGGCGGAGCAACTCCATGTGGAGCTGCTCCTGGTGGGCGTGTCGGCGGGGTTCGTCATCGAGAACCTCTCCCCTGCAGGGGATCGCATGATCGAGGGGATCCGCTCCGTTGCGGTGGTGATCTTCGCCTTCTTCTTCGCCATCGCCGGAGCGAGCCTGGACCTGGCGGCGGTGGCCCGCTTCGGTCCGGTGGCGGTCGCCCTCTTCCTGGTTCGAGGCGTCCTCACCCGGTGGGCCGCCATGCGCGGAACCGCGTGGGCGGGAGCCTCCGGGGTGGTGCGGGCGCGGACCTGGCAGGGGCTCATTTCGCAGGGCGGCGTGTCTCTGGGGCTGGTGATCCTCATCCGCGACGCCTTCCCGGAGCTGGGTGGAGGCATCGTGGCGCTGGCCATGGCCGTGATCCTGGGCAACATCCTGGGCGGACCCATCCTCCTGGGACGCGCGCTGGCCGACGCGGAGCCGGAGGGGGCCTGAGCGATGCCACCGCATCTGCATCCCCACGGCCACGGCCACGAGGCGTGGGAGCGGTTCCGGACGCCGGTGGAGGTGGACGGCGGGCTCATGCTCGCGGTGGCAGGGATGGGTCTGGGGGTGAACGTGGCGGGCATCCTGCTGCTCCACACCCACGCGCACGACAACCTGAACGTCCGGGGCGCGTATCTGCACGTCCTGGGCGATCTCCTGGGGTCGGTGGGGGCGGTGCTGGCGGGCGTCATCATCCTCACCACGAGATGGACGCCTGCAGACCCACTGATCTCGGTGGTCATCGCCGGACTGATCCTGGTGAGCGCGTGGCGGCTCGTGCGGGAGGCCACCAACGTACTGCTGGAAGGCGTCCCGGCGCACATCGACATGGATCAGGTCCTCCGGGAACTCCACGCCATCGAGGGGCTTCACGACGTGCATGACGTGCATGTGTGGACGCTCACCAGCGGATTCGTTGCGCTATCCGCGCACGGGGTTATCGACGATCCGGGGGATCACGCGCGCGTGCTGGAAGAGGTGCAGGCGCGCATGGAGGCGCTGGGCATCGGGCACGTCACCTTCCAGCTCGAGCCCCGTCGCCTTTACCAGATCCCCCGTCCGGGCGGCGGAGGCGGCGGCGGGGAGACTTGTTGACTTCGGTGGGGGCCGGATTAGCTTCGCGACAACGTGGCGTGGGTGCGTCGCCGAAGGGGTCGGCGGTGCTCCACGGGTCTCCGATCATGGAGGTTCGTGTCATGAGCTGGTCCGAGTGGTTCGAGGCCGGTCACGGCGAGGAGGTATTCACCGCCGGCGCGGCACGGGACTGGGACGACGAAGAGGACTGGGAGGAGGACTGGGAGGACGAGGACGACGACTGGGACGACGACGACCTGGACGACGAGGACGACTGGGACGACGACGATCTCCTTTAGGAGCCTGCCATGCCTTTAGCCGACTCCGGATGCGTCCCCTGCCGGGGGGACGCGCCGCCCGCCACGGACGAGGAGATCGCCGAGTACCTGAAAGAGCTACCGGACTGGACGATCGTCCACCGCGACGGGATTCCAGTCCTGGAGCGGGTCTTCACCTTCCCCGATTTCGTCCGGGCGCTGGACTTCACCGACGCCGTGGGTGAGCTGGCAGAGGAGGAGGGTCACCATCCCGCCATCCTCACCGAGTGGGGCCGCGTCACCGTCTGGTGGTGGACGCACAAGATCCGCGGCCTCCACGAGAATGACTTCATCATGGCGGCCAAGACGGACCGGCTCTACGAGGAGGTTCAGCGTCCCGCGTCCGGCGACGCCTGAGCCTGGCGGGAGCTCCACTTCTCGAACCACTTCCTCAGATAGAGCTGCGTCCTGAGGAAGTTGGAGGGGCGCGACGTGGTGCCGTGCCACTCGTCCGGAAAGCGGATCATCACCGTGGGCACGCCCAGGTACTGAAGCGCCTGGTAGAACTCCTCCGTCTGGCCCATGGGCGTGCGCAGGTCCCGCTCCCCCGTCATGAGCATCGTGGGCGTTGTGACGTGCTCCACGTAGAAGATGGATGAGCGGTCGATCCACTCGTCCGTGTCCTCCCAGAAGGGCTTCTCGAAGGTGCGCGCGTACGTGATGGCGTCCGACGTTCCCATGGCGCTGATCCAGTTCACGATGGGGCAGTTGGCGGAGGCGGCGCGGAACCGGTCGGTGTTGCCCACGATGTAGCTGGTGAGGATGCCGCCGCCCGAGCAGCCGTACACGAAGAGGTTCTCCTCGTCGATGTAGCCCCGCGCCACCACTTCATCCACGCCCCGCATGAGGTCCTGCATGTCGACGCCCGGGTAGTCGTGGTCGATGGCGTTGGCGAAGTCGGTGCCGTAGCCGGTGCTCCCCCGCGGGTTCGTGTAGAGCACCACGTACCCGTTCGCCGCGTGCTCCTGGAAGGCGAAGTTGAAGGCGCCGTTGTACATGGCGTGAGGCCCGCCGTGAATGGCCAGGATGAGGGGGTACTTCCTGGACGGGTCGAAGTCCGGCGGCTTCACGATCCAGCCCTGTACGCGGAAGGGGTCGGAGTCGTACCAGATCTCCTCCACTTCGCCCAGGGTGACGCCCTGGAGCACGTCGTCGTTCACGTGCGTGAGCTGCGTACGCGTGCTGGGATCGTCCAGCCGGAAGCGCACCAGGTCGGCGGGCGCGTGGGCGGTGGCCAGCGTGCCCACCGCGGTACCGTCCTCGGCGAAGGAGGAGAGCGTGAAGAGCTCAGGGCCCTCGGTGAGCCGGGTCACGCCGCCCTCCAGCGACACGTAGTGGAGGCTCCGGTAGCCCTCCCTCGAGACGTTGAAGTAGAGCCCCCGCCCGTCGGGTGCCCACTGAAGTCCGCCCACCTGCCGGTCGAATCCGTCCGAGAGGAGCCGGACGCCGCTCCCGTCGGGGCGCATGACGTAGATGCGCTGGTTCCGATAGGTGTCGCGGTGTTCGTCGCCCGCCACGTAGGCGATCCAGCGGCCGTCGGGCGAGGGGGTGGGCTGGCCGTCGGGGCCCCGGCGGTTCGTGAGCCTGCGGATGCGGCCCGTCTCCACCTCCACCGCGTAGATCTCCGACTCCTGCCAGTTGCGCGGACGATCCCAGTCCTCCTCCCGGTACGAGGTGAAGTAGATCTCGCGGCCGTCGTGGCTCCAGGCGATCTGTCCGTGGTTCCAGTCGCCGTCGGTGAGCCGGCGCGCGGTGCCACCGTCGGCGGGCACCACGAAGACGTGCGTCCAGCCGGTGTCGATGTAGCCGCGGCGGTCTCGCTTGTACTGGGCCCGCTCCACGATCTTGGGCTCCGCGGCCCATTTCGCGCCCCGCGGCCGGCGGGGGAGTTTGACGCCTGCGAAGTCCGGGCGGTCGTCCACCTGGCTGGTGAAGGCGATCCACCGCCCGTCGGGCGACCAGATGGGGCTCCCGGGACCGTGCTCCAGACGGGTGATCTGTGTGGTGGCGCCCTCCGCGTCCATCCAGCGCACGAAGATCTGCGCGCCGGAGGGCTCGCCCTCGGCCACGTAGAGGATCCTCGTACCGTCCGGCGACCAGCGCGCGCCTCTTCCGTCCACCAGGGCGCGAGCCTTGCTCCCGTCGGCGTTCATGACCCACAGGGAAGACTCGCGACGGTCGTTCACCTTGTCGATCCATCCGCGGGTGTAGACGATGCGCGTGGCGTCGGGCGAGATCTGGGCCCCCGAGACCGACTCCATCTCGAGGTACAGATCGAGGGAGAGGGTGCGGGTCGCCGGTGCCGCCTGAGGGGGCGCCGTCTGGGCCGCGGCTCCCGCCGTGTGTCCCACCGGCCCGGAGGCCATGGCCGTGAGGAGGACGAGTGCCGCCGCGAGCCGGCGGTGGCGGAGCGGGAGGGAGGGACGGATCGAGTGCATGGGACCTCCTGCGAAGAGCGAGGAGCCTGTCCGAGTAAGAGAGCGGGCCGCGTTGGGCGTGCCACGGCCCCGAATCCTAGGCGGCGCGACGACGGCGTAGCCTAAGCTACGTCGAGGAGCGCCAACGACGGAGGCGGGGCCGTGCCGCGCCCAACCCACAATCTTCGATGTCATGGTCCTG
Source organism: Gemmatimonadota bacterium (assembly GCA_015492755.1). Classification (GTDB taxonomy): domain Bacteria; phylum Gemmatimonadota; class Gemmatimonadetes; order Longimicrobiales; family Gaopeijiaceae; genus S146-37. The sequence goes on from WGEM01000305.1 coordinate 6,328, forward strand.
CAGGTGGATGGGCACATGGTGGGTTCGCGGTTGATCCATCGTCGCTTCTCCTCGCCGTAGCGCTGCTACGCCTCGTCGGCGCTC
>WGEM01000306.1 GCA_015492755.1 Gemmatimonadota bacterium
CTACTACCTGCCGCCGGCGCCCTCCTCCACCCCGTGGGCCCCCGCCTGGCACCCCGACGGCCGCCACGTGCTCGTGTCCATGCAGGGCTCCATCTGGAGCGTGGAGGTCGCCACGGGCGCGGCCACGGAGCTGGTGACGGGCCCCGCGTACTACTCCAGCCCGGACGTCTCTCCCGACGGGCGCTGGCTCATCTACACCGCCGACGAGCACGGGCGGAGGATCGGCCTCGAGGTCCTGGACACCCACTCCGGTGAGCGGCGCGTGCTCTCCTCCGGCGACCACGTCTTCGCCGAGCCGCGCTTCAGCCCCGACGGCGGCCGGGTGGCCTACGTCTCCACCGAACCGTCGGGCTACTTCAACGTCTACATCCGGCGTTTCCGCGACGGCGCATGGGATGGTCCTCCGGAGCCCGTGACCCGCGACCACAGCTTCGGGCGCGACCGCCTCTACTTCGGGCCCCACGACATCCACATCTCTCCGGCATGGCTCCCGTCGGGAGATGAACTTCTCCTGGTCTCCAATCGCGACGTCCCGCTGGGGAGCGGGAACGTCTTCCGGGTCCCGGCGCGAGCCGACGGCTTTCAGGCGCGCTCCACCGTGCTGGAGGAGCAGACGCTCTACCGCACGCGCCCCGACGCCTCACCCGACGGGAGGCGCTTCGTCTTCTCCTCCACCCGGGGCGCCGCCGATCAGTTCAACAACCTCTACCTCCAGCCCACCACCGGGGGGGAGCCCTACAAGCTCACCCTCTACAGCCACGACGCCTTCCATCCGCGCTGGTCTCCGGACGGCGAGTGGATCGCCTACATCGACAATCGCGACGGACTCCCCGCCCTCAAGCTGCTGGAGACCCACGGCGGGAAGGTGGTGGACGTGGAGATCCGGCGGCGCACCTGGCTCCGGCCCACCGGACGGCTGCGGGTACGGACGCTGGATGCCGCCGGGCGCCCCACCGCCACGCGCATCCACCTCACCGCCGCCGACGGCCGCTTCTACGCTCCTCCGGATCAGTACGCGCGCATCGCGCCGCGCGCCGGACGCTGGGCATTCCATCAGCCCGGCGACTTCGAGGTGGAGCTGCCGGAGGGAGAGGTACGCCTCACCGCCGTGAAGGGCTTCGAGCACTGGCCGGTGGACACCACCGCACAGGTGCGGGCGGGGGCCACCACGGAGCTACAGATCCGCATGGTGCCCTTTGCCGACCTCTCCGCCCAGGGCTGGTGGGGCGCCTCCACGCACGTCCACATGAACTATGCGGGTAACCTCCACAACACGCTGGATAACCTCATGTTCATGTCCGACGCCGAAGATCAGGATCTGGTGCTGGAGCAGATCGCCAATAAGGACAACCGCATCCTGGATTACCAGTTCTTCGTGCCCGGTGGGAGGGAGCACCCCCTCTCCACGGCGGACCGCATCCTGGTGGTGGGCCAGGAGTACCGGCCGCCTTTCTACGGCCACGTCTTCATGTTCGGGATGCGCGAACACCTCCTCTCGCCCTTCACCACCGGCTATGAGGGCACCGCCATCGAGAGCCTCTACCCGTCCAACACCGACATGCTGGCGAAGGCGAAGGCGCAGGGGGCGTGGACGGGCTACGTTCACTCCTTCTACAGCGGCGATCCGCTGGAAGGCAGTCTGGGCGGCGCCAAGGGCTTCATCGTGGACGCGGCGCTGGGCGTGGCCGACGCGGTGGAGTGGTCCCGGGCGCAGGACGGCTTCCCCCCGCTCTACGCCGTCTGGGGCAACGGGCTCCGGGTGGCGGTGGTGGGCGGGGAGGACTCCATCAGCGACCTGCACCTGACGCCCATGGTGGGCTCGGTGCGCACCTACGTCCGCACCGAGGACGGACGCCTCTCCATGAGGGGCTGGTTCGAGGGGATGCGCGCCGGCCGGGCCTTCGTCACCAGCGGGCCGCTGGTGCGCTTCCAGGTCCACGGCGCCGGTCCCGGCGAGGAGGTCCGCCTGGCGGCAGGCGACGAGGTGCCGGTGCGGCTGGAGGTGCGCTCCATCGTGCCGCTGGAGGTGGCGGAGGTGGTGATGGGCGGTGAGGTGGCGGCCCGCGTGCCCTTCGACGGCGACCGCCGTAGCCTGGTCTGGGAAGACGTGCTCCGGCCGGAGCGGTCGACCTGGGTGCACGTGCGGGTCAGGGGCCGCGCCGAAGAGCGCTTCCCCCTGGACATCAACTACCCGCAGGCCCTCACCAATCCCGTCTGGCTGGTGGTGGACGGCCGCCCGGTTCGCTCGGCGGAAGCGGCGGATTACGCGCTGCGGTGGATCGACAAGCTCCAGGCCATGGCCGAGGCGTGGCCGCACTGGCGCTCCGACGCCGAGCGCGCACACGTCTTCGGCCAGTTCGACGAGGCGCGGGCAGTCTACGCCCGCCGGAGAGCCGAGGCCGAGGCGGGGCTACAGTCCGAAGAAGAAGCCCACCAGGAAGTTCATCACCGAGAAGGCCACCGCCGCCACCAGCGCTGAGACGAAATCCTCGATCTCGAAGCCGTCCACGAACGCCGCCACCAGCATCAGCATGAGGGCGTTCACCACCAGGACGAAGAGTCCCAGCGTGAGGATGGTGAGGGGAAGTGTCAGCTTGAGGATGAGAGGGCGCACCAGCGCGTTGGCCAGCCCCAGACCCAGACCGGCGAAGAGCGCCGCCTTTCCGTCGCGCACCTCGACGCCGTCCACCACCCGGCCCACCAGGTAGAGGAGCCCGGCGGTCACCAGAATGTGTACGATCCAGCCCATGATCCCGTCTCCTGTTGTTTTCCTACACGACGAGAGTGGGATGGAAAACGTTTCCGGCGGGGAAGGCATCGCCGCCGCGCGCCACCGGGGACGCGCTCAGGCGTCGTGGGAGACGCCGCCGGTGTTGGAGCGCACGGCGGCCTGGAGGCAGGCCTCGCTCAGCGCATCGTCTTCCTGGATCGCGTCGGGCGAGCCGCCCTCCTTGGCCCAGTTCCGCACCGTCTCGGCACGACCGCCGTCGTCCAGCGCGTCCAGCGCGTCGGCGGCGGCGTGCAGGAACTCGCTCTGCGGCACCAGGCGCGCCATCTCGAAGATCTGGTCCGCCGCCAGCCGCTGCCGGTCGATGCGCTTGGCGGCCTCCACGTAGTCGCGGAGGTGGATGATGGCGGTGGCGGTGTGGCGCGCCGCCAGGTCCAGCCAGGTGAGGGTGCAGAGGGTGCGCACCGCCTCCGGGTGCACGCGGATCAGCTTGTTGGCTACGCCCCGCGCCGCTTCCGGCTGGTGGTCTTCCAGGAAGGCGTCGATGGCGCGTCCGTAGTACTCCAGCGCCCGTGCGCGGTCCCCACCGCGGAGGGCGAAGTCCCCCGCCTTGTTCAGCGGCGTGCCCTTGAAGCCGGGCAGCGCCTCCTCCGCCTCACGCTCCAGCGCCGCGAGGCGTTCCTCCAGCGAGGGACCGCCCGCCCTGGAGCGGTCCGGCTGCTTCCCACCGAACAGGCGTGAGAGAAACGACATGCTGGTCTTTCGCCCCCTCCTGGGCCCTCCGGGGCTTACGCGCCGCCTTCGTTCTCCATGATCTCCAGAAGCTCGATCTCGAAGATGAGCGTCTCGTTGGGCCCGATCTGCCCGCGGGTGCCCTGGGCGCCGTACGCCAGCTCCGAGGGAATCACCACGCGGAACTTCGAGCCCACCGGCATGAGCTGAAGCGCTTCGGAGAAGCCCGGAATCACCCCGCCCACATCGAATTCCGCCGGCTCACCCCCGTAGGAGGAGTCGAACTCGGTGCCGTCGATGAGGGTGCCGCGGTAGTGGATGCGCACGCGGTCACCCGGGCCCGGCCGCGGGCCGTCACCCTCGCGGAGCACCTCGTACTGCAGTCCGCTCTCCACGGTGACCACACCCTCCTTGGCGGCGTTCTCCGTCAGAAACTGCTCGCCCGCCTCGGCGTTCTCGGCGGCGCGGCGCTCGAAGTCCTCCGCCGCGGCGGCCTGCATCTCCTGGGCGAACTGGTTGAGGATCTCCTGGAGCTCCGCCTGCGGCACCGCGGGCTCGTTGCCCTGGAGCGCGTCCTCGATGCCCCGCAGAAACGCCATCCGGTCCAGGCGGTCCTTGGTCTCGCGGATCTGGCGGCCGACGTTGAGGCCGATCCCGTAGGAGGCCTTCTGGTCCGGGGTGTCGAGGGAGGCGGACGTGTAGTCCGCGCCGCCCTGGGAGGAGCAGGCGGCCAGCCAGAGGCCGACGCCGGCCAGCAGCGTCATGGTGCGGAAGCGCATCGATTCAAACCCTGTGTGCACGAGCGGAACGCCGGCCGCGCCTTTCACGGCCGGTGGAGCGTAGGAAGGTAACCGCTGCGCCGCGCCAGCCCAACACGCCCACGCCCTCCCCTGTCCTCTACGACGGACGCATCTCACTTTGTCC
>WGEM01000307.1 GCA_015492755.1 Gemmatimonadota bacterium
CCGCGCCGCGCTGGCTGCGGTGCTCGACGAGCTCGGCGCGCCTCCCGACACCGAAATCGCGCTGGAGCGCCCCCGAGACCCCTCCCACGGAGACCTGGCCAGCAATGTGGCGCTCACGCTGGCGCGCCCGCTGGGACGCCCGCCGCGAGAGATCGCCGAGGAGCTGGCGAAGCGGCTGGACCGGGCCGCCGCTGGTGTGGCGGCGGTGGACGTGGCGGGACCGGGGTTCCTCAACTTCCGGCTCGCCGCCGAAGCGGTGGCGGACACGCTGGCGGCGATCCTGGCCGCCGACGAGACCTTCGGGCGCAGCGAGACGGGGGGCGGCGAACGGGTGATGGTGGAGTTCGTCTCCGCCAACCCCACAGGCCCCCTGCACCTGGGGCACGGGCGGCAGGCGGCGCTGGGAGACGCCATCGCTTCTCTCCTGGAGTGGACCGGGTGGAGCGTGCACCGCGAGTACTACTACAACGACTCGGGCCTCCAGATGGAACGCCTGGCGCTGAGTGTGCGCGCGCGCTACCGCCAGCACTTCGGACGCGACGAGCCCGTACCGGAAGACGGCTATCACGGGACGTACGTCATCGATATCGCCGAAGCGCTGGCCGCGGAGGTAGGAGAGCGCTATCTGGACGACGACTCCCCCGAGGCGCTGGACGCCATCCGCGCGTTCGCGGTGGAGATGATCCGCGCGGAGCAGGACCGCGACCTTTCCGACTTCCGCGTGCACTTCGACGAGTACTACCTGGAGTCGTCGCTCTACGCCGAAGGGCGCGTGGAGCGCACGGTGGAGGCGCTGCGGGCCACCGGACTCGTGTACGAGAAGGACGGCGCGGTGTGGCTGGGAACCACCGAGTTCGGCGACCAGAAGGACCGCGTGATGATCCGCGCCAACGGGATGCCCACCTACTTCCTGCCGGACGTGGCGTACCACTGGCACAAGTGGGAGCGCGGCTTCCGTCGCGTCATCAACGTGCAGGGCGCGGACCACCACGGGACGGTGGCGCGGGTGCGGGCGGGACTCCGCGCGCTGGGGCTCCCCGAAGGGTATCCCGAATACGTCCTCCACCAGATGGTCCGCGTGGAGCGGGACGGCAAGGAGGTGAAGTTCTCGAAGCGGTCCGGGGCGGGGATGACGCTGCGGGAGCTCTTCGAAGAGGTGGGCGTCGACGTGACGCGGTACTTCTTCCAGATGCGCAAGCCCGACGCGCACATGCTCTTCGATATCGACGCCGCGCTGGACCAGTCGGAGAAGAACCCCGTCTACAAGGTCCAGTACGCCCACGCCAGGATGTGCTCCATCTTCAGGAAGGCCGGGTTGGACGAAGAGCACATCCGGCCGGACGGCGCGGACCTCACCCTCCTCACCCACGAGCTGGAGCGGGAGGTCATCAAGCAGCTCGCCGCTTTCCCCGAGACGGTGGAGCGCGCGGCGAAGGCGCTCTCGCCCCACCTCATCTGCGAGCACCTGGAAGAGACTGCGGGGCGGGTAAACGCGTGGTATCATGCCGGAAACCCCACGCGTGACCCGGGCCTGGCCGTACTGGCCGACGACCCGGCGCTGCGCGCCGCCCGTCTGGTGCTGGCCCGGGCCGTGCGCATCGTGCTCCGCAACGGGCTCACCCTGCTGGGCATCACCGCGCCCACGCGCATGGAGCGCACCGCCGAAACCGCCGAACTGGAGGCATAGAGGATGTCCATCCTCTGTGTGGGAAGCGTCGCGCTGGACTCCGTGGAGACTCCCTTCGCCCGAGCCGAGCGGGTCATCGGCGGCTCCGCCAACTTCTTCACCGCCGCCGCCACCTTCTTCCACCCGGTTCAGGTGGTGGGCGTGGTGGGGGAGGACTATCCGCTGGAGGAGCTCTCGTTCCTTGAGGTCCGCGGGGCGGACCTCAGCGGCATCGAGCGGCAGGAGGGTCCGTCGTTCTTCTGGGCGGGGCGCTACCACTACGACCTCAACACCCGCGACACGCTGGAGACCCGACTGGGCGTGTTCGCCGACTTCAAGCCGCGCATCCCGGAGGCGTTCCGGGACGCGCGCTACGTGTTCCTCGGCAACATCGACCCGACGCTGCAACACGACGTGCTGGACCAGGTGGAGGCGCCGCAGGTGGTGGCGTGCGATACCATGAACTACTGGATCGAGGGGAGTCGGGACACGCTCCTCTCCCTCCTGGAGCGGGTGGACATCCTCCTGGTGAACGACGAGGAGGCGCGGCAACTCGCCGGCGAGGCCAACCTGCTGCGGGCCTCTCGCTGGATCCGCGAACGCGGCCCGCGCATGGTGGTGGTGAAGAAGGGCGAGCACGGCGCCATCCTCTTCGCCGACGGGTGGGTGTTCTTCGTGCCGGGCTTCCCGCTGGAGGAGGTCTTCGATCCCACCGGCGCGGGAGACGCCTTCGCCGGCGGCTTCATGGGCCACCTGGCGGAGCGCGACGCCCTGGACCCCTCCACCCTCCGCCGGGCCATGGTGTTCGGA
>WGEM01000308.1 GCA_015492755.1 Gemmatimonadota bacterium
GGCTGTAACGTGAACGGCCGGCGCGCCCTCCTCCTGGGGCTGTGACGTGAGCGGCCGGCTCGCCCTCCTCTCGCCCGGAGCCCCCGGATGAGCATCCTGGAAATCGTCGGGCTGGTGGCCGTGGGCGCGGGCTTCGTGGGCCTCATCGCCTACGTGGCCTATCACGCACGCCAGTGGGACGACGAATGATGATGCACTGCCAGCGAGCCGCCTTCTCCATCCCCCGGGACGTTCACTACCTCAACTGCGCGTACATGGGGCCCCTTCCGCGGGTGGCGGAGGAGGCCGGCGTGCGAGCGCTGCGGCGCAAGGTCGTCCCCACGGAGATCGGGCCCGAGGACTTCTTCCGGGAGTCCGACCGCCTCCGGGCCCTCTTCGCGGGCCTCCTGGGCGGAGTGGACCCGGCGCGCGTCGCCATCCATCCGGGGGTCTCCTACGGGGTGGCCACGGCCGCCCGGAACCTCCCGGTGGGCCGGGGCCAGAACGTGGTGCTCCTCCACGAGCAGTTTCCCGGGAACGTGTACGCCTGGACCCGCGCGGCCCGCGAGGCGGGAGCCGAGGTCCGCACGGTCCGCCCGCCCGGGGGCGCGGTGTCCCCCGGGGGTACGGCGTCCTCCGGGAGCGAGGAGGGCCGGGGCGCCGCGTGGAACCAGCGGCTCCTGGAGGCCGTGGACGCCCGCACCGCGGTGGTGGCGGTCCCCCACGTCCACTGGACGGACGGGACCCGCTTCGACCTGGAGGCGTTGGGCGCCCGCTGCCGTGACGTGGGGGCCGCCCTGGTGGTGGACGGGACCCAGTCGGTGGGCGCCCTCCCCTTCGACGTGGCCGCGGTCCGCCCGGACGTGCTGGTGACGGCCGTCTACAAGTGGCTCCTGGGGCCCTATTCGCTGGCCCTCACCTACCTCTCGGAGCGCTTCGACGACGGCACCCCTCTGGAGGAGACCTGGATCGGGCGCGCAGGGAGCCAGGACTTCCAGCGCCTGGTGGACTACCAGGAGCGCTACCAGCCCGGAGCCGTCCGCTACGACGTGGCGGAGCGCTCCAACTTCGCGCTGAATCCGGTGGCCATCGCCTCGCTGGAGCTGGTGACGGAGTGGGGTCCCGGCAACATTCAGGAGTACTGCCGCGGGCTCACGGCCGGGCTGGTGGCGGAGGCCAGGGAGCTGGGCTTCGCCGTCGAGGACGAGCGCTGGCGGGCCCACCACCTCTTCGGGCTCCGGATGCCCGAGGGCATCGACCTGGCGTCGCTGAAGGAGGCGCTCCAGCGCCGGAAGATCCATGCCTCCCTCCGGGGGAGCGCGCTGCGCCTGGCGCCCAACGTCTACAACGACGGCGCCGACGTGGAGGCCCTCATGGAGGTGATGCGGGAGGCCGCAGGGCGCCCCCCGGCGTAGCGCTCGACCCCCGCCGGCGCCGGCTCAGCCCCGCCGACCCCGACGCCCGGCAGACCTGACACCGCGCCTCGGACCTCCTATCGCCTTCCAGGCACGCCGAACTCCACCCGGGCCCGGGCGCCCACGCCGATGCCGTGCTCGGCGAACCATCCCTTGCGCACCTCCAGGGCGAACATGGCGGGCGCGGCGCTGTCGTGGGGGTCGGTGGTGAGGGGCTCCATCTGCTGGATGTCCACCACCACGTAGCTGGCGTCCATGTAGGCGATGTCCAGCGCCACGTAGGTGTTCTGCATCCAGAAGGAGCGGGTGCGCAGGTCGTCGAAGACGAAGAGCATCCCCCGGCCGTCGGGCACCTCGTCGCGGTACATCAGCCCCTGCTCCCGCTCCTCGGGCGTCGCGGCCACCTCCGCCAGGACGGTGTCGGCCCCGAAGATCACCCAGGCGTATCCCGGGGGAGGGCGGCGGACGGGTTCCGCCCCGCCGCCGGCGGATCCCTCGCGCGTCTCGCCGGGCCCTCCGCCCGGACCGGGCCGCTCCGCAGCGGCTGCCGGTGCCGCGCGGCGCGCCGCGTCAGCGGGGCCGGCGGCCTCCGCGGTGCGCCCGAAGCCTCCCGTTCCATCCGGCGCAGGCCGGCACGCGCCGGCGGCGGCGGCCAGGAAGAGGACCGCCAATATCCGTGCTCCGAACCTCGCCACTGCACCTCCCACGGCTGGGCCAACTTGCATTTTCTTCCACCTCTCCCGATTCTCGCCCCACTCTGATAACTTACGCGGCTCTGCGCCGGGCCTCAGAGGTACCCCTGGACCGGCCGAGCGTTCGGAGACGCGACGCGCTGGAGACGTCGGAGAGATGGTGGACCAGGAACTCCTGGACATATTGGTCTGTCCTGAAACCAGGCAGCCGGTACGGCTCGCCGAGGGCCCTCTTCTCGAGCGGCTCAACCGGGCCATTGCCGATGGCGCCGTCTCCACCCGTGCGGGCCAGGCCGTCACCCGGCCTGTGGAGGAGGGCCTCGTCCGTGAGGACGGCCGCCTCCTGTACCCCGTCCGTGACGGGATCCCGATCATGCTCATCGACGAAGCCATTCCCCTCGAAGGCCTGGGGGAATCGGACTGACCCCGGCCGACCCGCACCGGCTGGAGTGCTTCCCGCGGATGATGGAACGAGAATGATTCGATTTCCTGACAGCCCCAGCGTTACCCGGGATCCGTCCCGGACCCCCGGCGCCGTCCGCTCATCCGGCGCGCTCCGGCGCGCAGCGCTGGCCGCCCTGGCTTCCCTCACCCTCGGCGCCTGCGGCGGCGAGCCGGAACAGGGGATCGCCCGGGGCGAGGCGCTCTTCGACACGTGCGTGCCCTGCCATGGCGCCGACGGGGCGGGGAACGCCGCCCTGGCCGCGCCCGCCATCGCGGGGCTGCCGCAGTGGTACCTCGAGGCGCAGCTCGAGAACTTCCAGAACGCGCGGCGGGGCGGACATCCCCAGGATACGGCGGGGATCCGCATGAAGTCCATGTCGTGGGCGCTGGACCTGGAAGGCGACGTCCAGTCCGTGGCCGAGTACGTGGCCTCCATGCCGCCGGTGGCGGCGCTGAACACCCTGGAGGGCGGCGACCCCGCGGCGGGGCAGGCTTCCTTCCAGACCTGCGTCGCCTGCCACGGCGCCGACGGCAAGGGCAACGAGATGATGCACGGGCCTCCCCTGGTGGGCCAGGCCGATTGGTACCTCCTCGCGCAGCTCCGGAAGTTCAAGGACGGCTGGCGCGGCACCGATCCCCAGGACACCTGGGGCGCCACCATGCGGCCCAACGCGATGCTCCTCGATGAGGCCGCCATGGAGAACGTGGTGGCCTACATCCGCACCCTCAGGTAGGAAGCCCGGGAACATGTCGGACACGCCCCAGCCCGCCGGCGCCGGACACGCGGACCTCGCTCCGCCTCCCGACGACCGCAATCCGCCCATCATCGATGCGCGAAAGACCTTCGTCATCACCATGATCAGCGCGGCGCTCTTCATCGGCGCGGTGATCATCTTCGTCCTCTGACC
>WGEM01000309.1 GCA_015492755.1 Gemmatimonadota bacterium
GAACTCCATGAGGCGATCCCGGGGGACGGCGTCGGGCGCCAGAACCGAGAGGGCCCGGAGCACCGATGCGGCGTCGGAGGACCCCCCGCCCAGCCCGGCGCCCGCCGGAATGCGCTTCACCACGCGGACACGCACACGCCGGGCGAGCCCTCCCAACCGGAGGAAGCCCTCCGCCGCGCGCACCGCCAGGTTCTCGCCGGCGGGCGCCACCGGGGGGCCCTCCCAGTCCAGCTCCACCGAAGGGGCGGTGCGCGTGGACGCCAGGAGCTCCACCGTGACGTCGTCGGCGAAGTCCAGCATCTGGAAGACGGTGTCGATCTCGTGAAACCCGTCGGGCCGGCGCCCACCCACCCGCAGCGAGAGGTTCACCTTCGCCGGCGCGCGCACGCGCGCCGCCGCCGCCGCAGGGTGGCTCACCGCCCGTCGGCGTGAGGGTGGCGAGCCTCCACCGCCTCCTCCACCACCTCCTCGGCGGCCTCCATCTCACCCAGCGAGAGGCCAAGCTTCCAGGCGTAGTAGAGGCCGATGGCGGTGATGGGCACCCACCCTCCGAAGTGGTAGCCGAAGGCGAAGGCCAGCACGTCGTCCGACGGCTGCCCGTACACGGTCTCCAGCGCGAACACCGCCGACGCGTGGAAGGTGCCGACGAAGCCCGGCGCCGAGGGAAGCGCCACCCCGAACCCCACCACGGCTTCCGTGAAGATGGCGGAGACGAATCCCGTGTCGATGCCGAAGGCCAGCATCCCCAGCCAGAAGGAGAGCCCGTGCCACGTCCAGAAGAGCGCCGTCCAGGCGAAGCCCGACAGGAGGAGTCGGGGGTCGCGCATGATGGCGATGGAATCCAGGAAGGCGTGGAGGGCATCCACCGCACGGCGGCCCAGCGCCGTGGGCAACACGCGGGCCACCGCCTCGCCCGCCGCCACGAAGCCCGCGGGAGCCACCGCCATCGCCACCAGGACGAGCATCACCACCAGCACGGTGACCACGCCCGCCTTGAGCACCGCGCCGCCCATCCCCGAGGTGAGCGCGTCGGTGGCGGGGAAGCCGGGCGTCAGCACGGGGATCACCAGGAAGAGGAGCAGCATGACGCCGTCCATGAACCGCTCCACCACCAGCGAGCCGAAGGCTGCGCTCATGCTCACCGGCTCCATGCGGCTGAGCGCGTAAGGCCGGGCGAACTCCCCGGCCCGTGCCGGGAGGACGTTGTTCGCCATGAACCCGATGGAGACGGCGGCGAAGCGCGAGCGGAAGCTCGTGTCGGGCTGCACCGGTGCCAGGAGCACTCGCCAGCGCATGGCGCGGATGACGAAGCCGAAGGTGGCCACGAACACCGACGCCGCCAGAAGCCGCATGTCGCCGCCACGGATGGCGGCGAGGATCTCAGCCGGATCCTCCCCCCGCAGCACCCACCAGAGGAGGAGGACGGTGACGGCGACGCCGAAGAGCGCCTTGCCCCAGTGCTTCACGTAGCGCGTCGCGCCCGGCGGATCCGCTCCGCCATCTCCCGCACCGCCGCCTCCATGCCCGTGAAGATGGCCCGCGAGACCACGCTGTGGCCGATGTTGAGCTCCTCCAGTTCCGGAATCGCCGCCACCGGCGCCACGTTCTCGTACGTGAGGCCGTGGCCCGCGTGGACCGCCAGACCCAGCTTCCGAGCCAGCGAGGCCGCCGTCTGGAGGCGCTCGATCTCCCGCCCTCGCATCTCCGGGCGGGCGTTGGCGTACTCGCCGGTGTGCAGCTCCACCGCGTCGGCGCCCATCTCCGCCGCGACGCGTACGGCACCCTCCTCCGGGTCGATGAAGAGCGAGGTGCGCACCCCCGCCTCCGCCAGCCGGGCCAGGGCGGTCTCGACGCGCCCGCGCGACTCGGGTGACTGGAGGTCCAGCCCTCCCTCGGTGGTGATCTCCTCGCGCTTCTCGGGCACCAGCGTGGCCTGCATGGGCCGCCACCGGCACGCCAACTCGAGGATGTCGGAAGCGGCGGCCAGCTCGAGATTCACGCCGGTACGCACGGTCTGCAGGAGCAGCTCCACGTCCCGGTCCTGAATGTGGCGGCGATCCTCCCGCAGGTGCACGGTGATGCCGTCGGCGCCGCCCAGCTCCGCCAACACCGCGGCCCGGACGGGGTCCGGCTCGTCGGTGCGGCGAGCCTGCCGCACGGTGGCCACATGGTCGATGTTCACGTAGAAGCGCATGATCGTCTTCAGTACGGTGAAACGGGAACGAGCTCACCCTCGCGATCCGTCAGGACGTCCGGCCCTCGCCGTCGCTGGACGGAGCGGCGGTGGGTACCCGCGGCGCCCCTCCGCGATCCGCGCCCGCCTCGGCGACGTCGCTGGCGAGGTAGCCCCGGGCCCGCATTCTGCCCACCACAGGGTCCGGGAGACGCACACGCACCGCGATCTCGCCGTCGCGGGTGGCGCGCTCCAGCACTTCACCCTCCCGGTGCAACTCCGCCAGGACGGCCCCCTCGGTCACCGGCACGCGGACCGTGACCTCCCGCAGCCGGGCCCGCACCCGCGCCAGGAGCGTGGCGCGCAACGCATTCAGGGAGTCGGGGACCAGCGCCGAGACGAACACCGCCGGCGTGGACTCCAGCGCCCGGATCCGACTGCGAAGCACCTCCTCCTCCGCATGGGTGAGGCGGTCGATCTTGTTGAACACCAGGATCCGCGGACGTTCGTGGAGCCCCAGCTCCGCCAGCACCTCCGCCACCACCTCGAAGCGCTCCTCCCACTCCGGGTGCGCCGCGTCGATGACGTGGAGGAGGACGTCGGCCTCCTGCGCCTCCTCCAGTGTGGAACGGAAGGACGCCACCAGGTGGTGGGGCAGCTTCCGGATGAACCCCACCGTGTCGGTGAGGAGCGCCTCGTGACCGGCGCCCAGCGCGACGCGCCGGGTGGCGGCGTCCAGCGTGGCAAAGAGGCGGTCCTCCACGAACTGCTCCGATCCGGAGAGCGCCTGGAGGAGCGAGGACTTTCCGGCGTTGGTGTAGCCTACCAGCGCCGCCTGGAACACCCCCTCGCGCCCCCGGCGCTGGACTTCCCGGGCCCGGGCCACGCCTTCCAGCTTGCGTTTCAGATCCGCGATCCGCCGCCCGATGAGGCGCCGGTCGGTCTCCAGCTGCGTCTCGCCGGGCCCCCGCAGCCCGATGCCGCCCCGGATGCGGGAGAGGTGACTCCACATCCGTCGCAGACGGGGGAGGAGGTATTCCAGCTGCGCCAGCTCCACCTGCATGCGCGCTTCCCTGGAACGGGCGCGGGTGGCGAAGATGTCCAGGATGAGCTCGGAGCGGTCCATGACCCGCACCCCCAGGAGGTCTTCGAGATTCTTTCCCTGCGCGGGGGTGAGCTCCTCGTCGAAGATGACCAGATTCCCATCGCGCTCACGCACCAGGCGCAGGAGCGCCTCCGCCTTCCCTTCGCCCAGGAAGAGGCGCGGGTGGGGCCGGTCCAGGCGCTGGACCAGCGTGGCCACCACCTCCCCGCCCGCGGTGTCGGTGAGGCGCGCCAGCTCTTCGATGTGTTCCTCCACCACCCGTGTGTCCAGGTCCCGTGGCGGAGCGCCAACCAGGACCACCCGGTCCCCCGGGGGGCGGAGATCGATCATCTGTGTGGGGATGTGTCGGCCCTCCTTCGCTGATGGAGCCGTGTCCTGGTGGCTCCGCCGTCAGGTACCCCCGGGAGGCTCGTCTGCTCCCGTGACCTTCCGCCGCTGCGACCACCACCGCAGCCGCTCGGCCACCGTCTTCTCGAAGCCGTACGGTCCCGGCTCATAGAAGTGGTGATCCTCCAGGCCCGCGGGGAGGTAGCTCTGCCGCGCCACACCGTCGGGCTCCTCCGGATCGTAGCGGTACCCCGCTCCGTAGCTCAGCTCCTTCATGAGTTCGGTGGGGGCATTGCGGAGATGCAGGGGCACCGGCGCGCTGGCGGTGTCCTTCGCCACCGCCCGTGCCGCGCCGAACGCCACGTACGTGCGGTTGGACTTGGGCGCGGTGGCCAGGTAGAGCGCCGCTTCCGCCAGCGCCAGATCACCCTCGGGGCTGCCCAGGAAGTCGTACGCGTCGCGCGCAGCCACGGCGAGCTGCAGCGCCGCCGGGTCCGCCAGCCCCACATCCTCCACCGCCATCCGCACCAGCCTGCGGGCGATGTAGCGCGGATCCTCCCCACCCTCCAGCATCCGCGCCAGCCAGTAGAGCGCCGCGTCCGGGTCACTCCCCCGCACCGCCTTGTGCAGCGCGGAGATGAGGTTGTAGTGCTCCTCCCCGGACTTGTCATAGACCGCATGCCGGTGCTGAAGCGCCTCCCGCGCCTCCTCGATCCCCACCCGGC
>WGEM01000310.1 GCA_015492755.1 Gemmatimonadota bacterium
ATTCCACGCCGCGCCGCGCCGCGGCCATGACGCCGGAGATCCGCGCGCGCACGGCGCTGACGGCTCGGGGGAGCGCGGCGCCGGTGAGCACCAGCACGGCCCGGTCCCGGAGCCGCAGAACCCGGGCGGCCAACTCCGCTTCGCCCCCCGACGGCGCGGCGGCGCGGAGCTGCTCGCCCAGGTAGGCCGCTGCGACCTCGGCGCGGGGATCGAAGGGGGCGGGATCCACCCAGGCCTCACCGATCCACCGCCGTAGCGGCGGATCGGCGCGCACGTCGGGCGCAGGCGGCGCGGCGGAGGGAGCGGGCCCGGGCGTCGCGTCGGCACGGACGCCGAGGGGCCCGAAGGCTGGGATGAGCGCCGCCAGGGGTAGGCCCGACTCCACCACCAGCGTCATGGACGGGGGGCGGTGCGTCCGCCACCACACAGCGCGCACGACCTCGGAGGTGGGCGGGGCCGCCGCACCCGGGTCCGGCGCGTTGGTCGCCTGACGGATCAGCGCCGACACGAGGCGCTCCACCGGGTCCTCCCGGGCGCGCTCCGTTTGGCGCCTCAGAGCCTCGTAGGCCTCGGCCCGCACGCCCTCGTCATCCTCCGGAGCACCGGTGGCGAGTCGCAGGAGGTAGGCCAGGTAGTCGGCGTCCTCCTCGGGTCCGCTCACCGCGTACAGGAGGCCGAACGGGACGGCCTCCACTGTGACGGCGGCGCCGACGCGACGGGCGACCCCGGCCACCCGCCTCCGCGCCAGCTCCGCCAGGAGCCGCGTCGTCCCCTCCTCGCCCGGCTCCTCCTGCATCCGGACGGCCAGCGCGAAGGCCGTGAGGCCGGAGGTGCGGTTGCTGAGGAGGACCGCCTCCACGCCGCCGGCGGTGCGGAACGTGGTGTCGGGTTCCAGCGGGATGAGGGAGGCGCTGCCCGAGGCGGATCCGCGCCGCGTTTCCGGCGCCTGGGCTCGTGCGCCCAAGGGGGCCGCTGCGAGGACGAAGAGGAACAGGAGGATGGCCTGCGCAGGACGGGTGCGCGCCACCGGAGCCGCGAGACGGATCAGTAGCGCAGCGTCTCCGGCAGGATGAAGTTCGCCGGGTTCTGGGCGACACCGTTCACCCGTACCTCGTAGTGTAGGTTCGGCGAGGTGGCGATGCCCGTGCTCCCCACATACGCGATGACGTCACCCCTTTTCACGCGCTGGCCCCGTTTGACGTTGATCTTGGAGGCGTGCCCGTAGAGGGTGGTGTAGCCGAAGCCGTGGTCGATCTCCACCGTGAGGCCGTAGCCCACCACCCAGCCCGCCCGGATCACCTTCCCCTTCGCCGCGGCAAAGATGGGCGTACCCTTGTTGGCGGCGATATCGACGCCCTGGTGGGGGAGCGGGCGGTTGTGGATGGGGTGCATCCGCGACTTGGAGAAGGAACTGCTTAGCCAGCCCATCGTGGGCAGGATGGACGGTGTGGATTCCAGGAGTTCGCGGTGCGCCAGAACCGAGTCGGTGGCTTCCTCCAGGCTCTCCTCAAGGAGGGCGGCCCGCCGCTCCAGTGCGCTGAGATCGTAGTTGGCGGCGAAGGTCTCCTTCGTCACCTCGGCGTCCAGATCCCAGAGGGGATGCGTCTCCGGTGTGCCCAGCCCCGGGCCACCGATTCCCGCCTCCAGCACCTCAGGGTCGATGCGCTCCAGGCCGGCGATGGTGCGGAAGCGGGCGTCGTTTTCCGCCATCCGCTCCAGACGCCCCTCCAGCTCGGCAAGGCGGGTACGGAACTGCTGGAGCTCGGACTGCAGGATCTCATTCTCCGCCTGGAGGCGGCGGTCACGGAGCTTCACGAAGCCGTCCACACCCACGGTGAGGGCCGCGCCCACCAGGAAGAACGCCGCGAGGGACGCGAGCACCACCAGCGCGCGGAGGGTGCGCGCCGAGACGGAGTACTGGTTGACGGGGCTGTCTTCGCCGCGCACGACGAGAAACGTCCACCGGTCTCCAGTCATACCGTGCGTCTCGGGTTCGGGTTGGCGGGAGGTCCTACGTCCGGTTCTCAGCGCTCAAAGCTACCCGGCGCGCGACTTCAGCGTCAACCTTGCCGCCGCTCAGGCGTCCGCCTCGATGCGGGGGAAGAGCGGCGGTGCCTTACGGACTGTGCGCCCCGCCACGGGCAGATCGAGCGCCTCGCGGATGGTGGGCACCCCCTCCAGGCCGAGACGCTCCGCCAGCTCCCGAACCTTGCGGGGTGCCACGGGCTGGAAGAGCGCCGTGAGCACCACC
This sequence comes from Gemmatimonadota bacterium, assembly GCA_015492755.1. Taxonomy (GTDB): domain Bacteria; phylum Gemmatimonadota; class Gemmatimonadetes; order Longimicrobiales; family Gaopeijiaceae; genus S146-37. The sequence continues at coordinate 2,252 of WGEM01000310.1, forward strand.
AGCGCCCGCACCAGTGAGGCGAGCGTCTCGTCCAGCGCGGTGGCCTGCTCCGGATCCTTCGCTTGCGCCCAGGGCTGACGCTCTTCCACGTAGCCGTTGGCGGCACGCGCCAGATCCATGGCGGCCGCCAGGGCCTCGTGCACCCGGAGCCCGCGCATGTGTTCGCGCACCGACTCCACCGCCTGACGGCACTCCGCCACCACCCCCTCGCCCGGCGCGTCCGGAACCACACCGTCGCGGTAGCGCACCACCATGGAAGTGGTGCGCGACGCCAGGTTGCCCAGGACGTTGGCCAGCTCCTCGTAGCGGGCCAGGAAGCGCTCCGGCGTGTACGAGGCGTCGGCCCCCGTGGGCATCTCCCGCAGGAGATACCACCGCACCGCGTCGGTGCCGAAACGCTCGGTGAGCTCCAGGGGATCCACCACGTTGCCCAGTGACTTCGACATCTTGGTGTCGCCCACCACCCACCATCCGTGCGCCAGGATCTGGCGCGGGAGCGGGAGCCCCACCGCCATCAGGAGGGTGGGCCAGTACACGGCGTGCGTCGTGATGATGTCCTTGCCCACGACGTGCAGGTCGCACGGCCACCACGAGCCGCTGGTGTCGTCCCACCCCTGTGCCTCGGGGGGCGCCTGTGGGTCGATGGCGCCCGAGCCCGTCAGGTAGTTGATGAGCGCGTCCACCCACACGTAGGTCACGTGGTCTTCGTCGAAGGGAAGCGGGATGCCCCACGAGACCCGGGAGCGGGGCCGGGAGATGGAGAGGTCTCCCAGAGGCTTTTGCAGGAAGCCCACGATCTCATTCCGGCGCACGTCGGGGACGATCCACTCCGGATTCGCCTCGATGTGCGCCAGGAGGCGCTCCTGATACGCGCTCATGCGGAAGAAGTAG
>WGEM01000311.1 GCA_015492755.1 Gemmatimonadota bacterium
CCTCCTCCTGCCCCGGGCATGGGAGCTGGCGGCGCTGGCGGGACGGGGGCGGATGGGGGCGCTCCGCAGGGAGTTGGCGGCGGTGGAGCGGCTGGCTGTGGATCCCTGGGGAGTGACGCCCGGCGAGGTGATGGCGGAGACGGCCATGGAGCTGGACGCCCACGGCCACCCCCGGGAGGCGCGGGACGCGTGGGCGGGCGCGGTGCGCTGGTTCCGCACCCGCGCGCCGGACGGCGGGATCTCGCCCCGGGCGCTCGTCCTGGCCGGCGAGGCGTACCGCGCGACGGGCGACAGTGAGGGTGCGGGCCGGGTGGTGGAGCTGCTGCGGGAGAGGACGCTCAGCGGAATCACCCGGCTGGATGCCGACGCCTTCATGGGCCGGATGGCGGCAGAGCGGGGGGACGCCGGGACGGCCGATTCCCTGGTGAGCGCCCTCCTCGCCCGCCGCGACCCCTACCTCTTCGGGATCCACCTGCAGGCGGCGGCCATGATCCAGGCGGCCCGGGGACGGCCGGACGACGCGGTGGCGTACCTGGCCCGGGGCTTCGACGCCGGCCTTCCCTTCGGGTCCTGGGTGCACCGCCACCCCGCCCTCGCGCCGCTGAGGGAGCTCCCGGCCTTCAGGCGTCTCGCGGTGCCCGTTACCTGAAGATTTCCTCATCCGCCCTTCACCGGCGTTTCACCCTGCCCGGGGCACTCTTCTTCAGTTGATGCGGCCTCCGGGCGTCCGTCCGGGCGGCTGAGGGGCATACTTCCTCAAGGAGGATGAAACGATGAAGACGCAACACTGGACCACCGCGCTGGTTGCGCTGGCGCTGGCGGCGGCCCCCGCCACCGCCCAACAGAAGGACCGGATGGGCATGGGCTCCGACAAGCCGGCCATGGAGCACGCCGGCGGCGGCATGCAGATGTGCAGCGGCATGCAGGGCGGCGGGATGATGGGCGGCGGGATGATGGGCGGCGGAATGATGAACGGCGGGATGATGGGAAGCCGCATGGGCGGCGGGATGGCCGGCGGCGGCATGATGGGAGGCCGCGCAGGCGGGATGATGGGAAGCGGCGGGATGATGGGGAGCGGGATGAGCGGTGGCATGATGGCCATGATGGCTGCGCCCGGACCTGCGCCGAAGGCGCTCCTGGCGGCGGCCGACCAGCTCTCCCTCACCGACGACCAGAAGGCCCGGCTGGAGGAGATCCAGTCCACCGCCGCCGAGGCCCGCAAGACCCACATGCAGGCGGCCATGAAGGCGCACAAGGCCGCGTCGGAGGCGCTCGCCGCGGACGAGCCGGACCTCGACGCGTACGGGGCGTCGCTGAAGGAGGCGGCCGCCCACATGGCCGAGGCGCACCTGGCCGTGGCGTCGGCGAAGGTGGAGGCCCGGTCGGTCCTCACCTCCGAGCAGCGGGCCCGCCTGAAGGACGGGATGGCCCTCATGGGGTCCATGATGTGCGGGATGATGGGGAACCAGGGCGGCATGATGCAGGAGAAGGGCGCCCAGGACGGGGGGCACGAGGAGCACCACCGCTAGCGGTCATGCGCCGGCGGTGAAGGGTAGGGCCGCCTCCCGGCCCCCGGGTGGGCCGGGAGGCGGTCTCATTCCGGCTCAGCGACGGGGTTGAACCATCATGCACGCCCATCCGGCTCCCCGCCGGGGGGAGGCCACGGCCCCGCAGGTCCTGGCGCGGGGCGTGTGGAAGGAAAACCCGGTGTTCGTGAATCTCATGGGGCTCTGCCCGGCCCTGGCCGTCACGAACAGCATCCAGAACGGACTCGCGATGGCGCTGGCCACGGCCTTCGTCCTCATGGGATCGAGCGTCTTCGTGTCTGCGCTCAGGCGGTCCATCCCCCACGCGGTGCGCATCTCCACCTACGTCCTCATCGTGGGGACCTTCGTCACGGTGGTGGACCTCTTCATGCAGGCCACGGTGCCCGAGATCAGCAAGGCGCTGGGCGCCTTCGTCTATCTCATCGTGGTGAACTGCATGATCCTGGGGCGCCACGAGGCGTTCGCGTCCAGGAACGGGGTCTGGCGCTCCTTCCTGGACGCCACCGGCACCAGCGCGGGATTCCTCATCGCCCTGGTCCTCATGGGCGCGGTGCGGGAGCTGCTGGGGTCGGGGACCCTCCTGGGGGTGCGTGTGACTCCGGCCGCGTTCGAGCCGTGGGTGGTGATGGCGCTTCCGCCCGGAGGATTCTTCACCATCGGGATCCTGCTGCTGGGGCTGAATGCATGGTCCCGCCGGCGGGCTCCGACGCGGCGTGAGCCCCGGGAGTTCATGAATCCGGTGCTGCCGCAGGGAGGCGTGTCATGAGCGGTCAGCTCTTCTGGATCTTCCTGTCGGCGATGCTGGTGAACAACTTCACCCTCTTCTACTTCCTGGGCCTCTGTCCCTTCCTGGGCGTCTCGGGCCGGCTGGCCACCGCCGTGCGCATGGGGGCGGCGGACATCTTCGTCCTGGTCATCACCTCGGTGGTCACCTGGGTGTTGAACGTCTTCATCCTTCCGTACGCCCCGTACCTGCGGCTCATCTCGTTCATCGTGGTGATCGCCTCCGTGGTGCAGATCGTCGAGATGGCCATCCGGCGGTTCAGCCCCACCCTCTTCCGGGAGCTGGGGCAGTTCCTCCCCCTCATCACCACCAACTGCGCCATCCTGTACCTGGCCATCTTTCAGACGAACCGGGGGTATGACTTCTTCCAGGGGCTGGCGTTCGCCCTGGGCGCCGGCGCCGGGCTGACGCTGGCGCTCGTGCTCATGGCGGCGATCCGCGAGCAGGTGGATCTGTCGGACGTTCCGGACGTGGCGCGGGGCTCGGCGTTGATCTTCCTCATCGCCGGGTTCCTGTCGCTGGCGTTCATGGGGTTCGCCGGCCTTCTCAGCACAACCTGAGGTGAGGCGCCATGGTGACCACGGTAGCGGTCCTGGCCGTCTTCGGCCTACTCTTCGCTATCTTCGCTCTCCTGGGGCCGGCGGAACGGGCCCGGGTGTGCGATCATGGCCGGCCGGGCGATCCGGCGTGCGAGCACTGCCCGCTGGATGGGCTGGACGGGCCGGAGCCTCCGGCGGAGGCGGCTCCTCCGGGCGCAGCGACCTCTCCGGCGGAGGCGGGTACTCCGGAGGAGGCGGTCACTCGGGCTGCAGA
>WGEM01000312.1 GCA_015492755.1 Gemmatimonadota bacterium
AGCGTCAGATGTGTATAAGAGACAGCAGGTTCTGGATCATTTTCCGGTACGTGGCCTTGCTCAGAAGGATGATGCGGGGGATGTCGCGTGGATCGCTCCGCACGAGGACGATGTCGCCCGCCTCCACCGCCACGTCGGTGCCGGCGCCGATGGCGATGCCCACGTCCGCCGCCACCAGGGCCGGGGCGTCGTTGACGCCGTCGCCCACCATGCCCACGCGTTTCCCTTCCGCTTGAAGCTCCCGGACCTTCTCCACCTTCTGATGGGGGAGGACCTCGGCGAAGACGGTATCGATACCCAGCTCGTTCGCCACCACCTCCGCCACCGCCCGGGCGTCGCCGGTGAGCATCACCACCTCCACGCCCATCCGGTGAAGCGCCTTCACCGCTTCGTACGACTCCGGACGCACCTGGTCCGCCAGGCCCATCACCGCCACGACGCGATCACCTTCCACAAGGTAGATGGTGGTGCGCCCTCTGCCTTCGCTCTCGTCGGCGGCACGACGCAGCGCCGGGTCGGGCTCCACACCCAGCGATCTGAGGAGGGCGGGCCCCCCGATGTGGAGCGTGCGGCCCTCCACGACACCCCGTGCACCCTTTCCGGGAATGGCCTCGAAGTCCTGCACGGGGGGGAGCTCCAGCCCCCGCTCCCGGGCGCTCTCCACGACGCCCAGCGCGATGCTGTGCTCCGAGTCCTGCTCCAGCGCCGCCGCGAGGCGCAGCGCCTCCTCATCGTCCAGGCCCGGTGCGGTGGCCATCTCCACCACGCGGAAGGCGCCCAGCGTGAGCGTGCCGGTCTTGTCGAAGACGACCGCGTTCAGGTTGCGGGCCTCTTCCAGGCCCCGCCGGTCCCGCACCAGCAGGCCGTTACGCGCACCAAGCGTCGTGGAGATGGCCACCACCAGCGGCACGGCGAGGCCCAGCGCGTGCGGGCAGGCGATAACCAGCACGGTGACGAAGCGGGCCACCGCGAAGTCCACCGTACCGCCCAGCGCCGTCCAGACGGTGAGCGTCAGCAGACCGGCGCCCACTGCCACGAGCGTGAGGATGTAGGCTGCGCGGTCCGCCAGCGCCTGCGCGCGGGACCGGGAGGCCTGCGCGTCGGCTACCAGCCGCATGATTCCGGCCAGACGCGTCTCGTCTCCTGTGCCGGTGACGCGGACCCTCAGCGCGCCGGCCCCGTTGACCGTTCCCGCCACCACCTCGTCGCCCGGCCCCTTTGCCACGGGCTTCGACTCGCCGGTGAGCATCGACTCGTTGATCTCGCTCCGGCCCTCCACCACCACCCCGTCGGCGGGCACCGACGCGCCCGGGCGAATGAGCACCAGGTCGCCTTCGTTCAGTTCGGTGACCGGCACCTCCTCGGTTTCCCCATCGTCCCGGATGCGCACGGCCGTGTCGGGCAGGAGCTTCGCCAGCTCCTTCAGCGCACCCTCCGCCCGGGCGATGGACTTCATCTCGATCCAGTGACCGAGAAGCATGATGGTCACCAGCGTCGCCAGCTCCCACCAGAGCGGCTGTCCCGGCCACCCCAGCGTCACCGCCAGGCTGTAGGCGAATGCCACGGTGATGGCCAGGGCAATGAGCGTCATCATGCCCGGGAGCCGGGCCCGGAGTTCGCGGAGGCCTCCCTGGACGAAGACGAGCCCACCGTAGAAGTAGACGATGGTACCGAAGATCGCCGGCACGTAACCGGCAAGGGGGATGTCAGGCGCCCGGAAGCCCAGCCAGCTCTGGAGCGACGGGCTCCAGATCAGGGTGGGGAGGCTGAAGAGGAGCGAGAGCCAGAAGCGGTCGCGGAACATGGCCACGCTGTGGCCCGCGTGCTTGTCATGGCCCTCGTGCTCCTCGGGCCCCCCATGACCGTGCCCGCCAGCGTGCGCCGGCGGGTGGTCGTGAGCGTGGTGGTGGTGATGCCCGGGCGCGTCCACGGCGGGCCTCAGCGGTTCGGGGCGTGCTGCATCTCACCCATGCCCTTGCACATGGCACCCATCATGGTGTGCATCAGCTTCATGCTCGTCTCGAGCTGAGCGCGCTGCTCGTCGGTGAGCACCTCCAGAGCCGCCTTCCGGGCCGCCATGTGCTGCTGCATCATCCCCTCCTGCATCTTCATCCCCTCCTTCATGCCGGCACCCTGCTTCATCCCGGCACCCTCACGCCCGTGCTGGGACATCATGCCTTCGTGGCCCTGCATGGACTGCATTCCGCCCATGGGAGACTGCTTTGCCAGCTCCTCGAGACGCGCCACCTGATCCGCGCTGAGGCCCAGGATGTCCTTGGCGGCGAGGAGGGATCCGGGATTCACCATCCCGCCCATCATGCCGCCACCCATCATGCCACCGCCCATCATCTGACCACCCATCATCTGGCCCCCCATCTTCGCGCCCATCTCACCGCCGTGCTGTGCCTGCATGCTCTGCATCATCCGGCACATCCCGGCCATGGGGGACATGGTTTCGTGCTGTGCATCCATCTCCTGCGCCGCCGCCGGCACTGCCGTGAGACCGAGGGCCAGGACGGCCAGCCACGTGATCGTCGTCTTCATGATTCCACCTCCGTGCGTTCTTCGCGTTCGTATTTTGCACTGCATGATAGGCGGAGGCGAATGAAGGAGGCGTGAAGTCGAGATGAAGGATCGTTCACGCACGGGGTGGGTGAGGGGGTCCGTCCGCGTGCGCGGCAGCGCTGCGGCCGCGGCGGGCTCCTCCCTCCTCCTGAAGCCTCTTTCCCCCGGTTTCGCCGCCTCACGCCGGTTCTGAGCGCCCGAAAACCCACCCTTATCTTTCGGTGTGTCTTCGG
>WGEM01000313.1 GCA_015492755.1 Gemmatimonadota bacterium
ATCCGGCACGTACGCCGCCACGCCTCCGGCGCCGGGCGTCGGGGGTGCGGCGTACGTGCCGGATGTGGCACGCGGGCAGGCCTTCGAGCTCTCCATCCGCAACATCATGCGGGGCGAGGAGCACGTGGGGGCCGCGCCGAGGGAGATCCGCTGGACGGACGACGGCCGCTGGGTCTACTTCTCCTGGAAGCCCGGGGGACGGCCCTGGGACGCGCCTCGTGAGACGTATCGCGTGTCGGCCTCGGGGGGCGAGCCCGAAGTCGTGTCTGAGGATGCGCTCCGCGAGACACAGCCCTTCCTGGTGTCGGGAGACCTCACCCGCGACCGCCGCCGGAAGGTGGTCTCGGTGGAGGGCGACCTCTACCTGGTGGACCGGCGGCGGATGACGGCTCGGCGCCTCACCCGCACGGAAGAGGCGGAGCGGGCGCCGCTCTTCACCCCCGACGAGCGTGCCGTCCTCTTCCAGAAGGGCAACGACCTCTACCGCCTCCACCTGGAGAGCGGCGAGCTCGTCCAGCTCACCCGCATCGAGTCGGGATCCCCCCCGAGCGAAGAGCCGGAGCCCACCGGGCAGCGGGCGTTCCTGGAGGAGCAGCAGCTCGAGCTCTTCGAGCACGTGCGCCGGGAGGCGGCGCGGGAGGCGCGGCGCGATTCCCTCCGGGAGGCGCGGGAAGCGGAAGGGCCCCGGCGCGTGTACATGGGTAACGGATGGCGGGCCCAGGGACTCACGCCCACACGCGATGGAGCCTACGCCCTCATCCGCAGCTTCCGGCCCGCCCAGGGGGCGAAGCGCACCGTCGTGCCGGACTGGATCACCCGCGACGGCTACACCCGCGACCTCACGGTGCGCACGAAGGTGGGCGACGCCCAGGGCGAGTCCCGCCTGGGGCTCATCACCACCGCCACCGGTGAGGTACGCTGGCTGGATCTCGTGCCCGAAGGCTACGAAGGCGAGGGCGCACCCCGGGTCTTCAACGCCGGCTGGAACGATGCGGGAACCACGGCCTTCGTCTTCGCCGTCTCCTTCGACGACAAGGATCGGTGGCTCTGGGCCGTGGACGCCGCCACCGGAGCGCGCACCCTCCTGGATCACCTTCACGACGACGCGTGGGTGGCGGGTCCCTGTTTCGCACGCTGCGTCGGCTTCATCCCCGGGAGCGACCTCGTCTACTTCGTGAGTGAAGAGACCGGTTACGCCCACCTCTATACCGTGCAGGCGGACGGTACCGGGAAGCGCGCCCTCACCGCCGGAAGCTGGGAGGTGCTGGACGTGCGCATCCCCGAGGACCGCTCCCATTTCCTCCTGCGCACCAACGAGGGCTCACCCTTCGATGAGCACGTCTACCGGATGGACTTCGACGGGCGTGATCGGAGGGCCCTCACCCGCGGCGAGGGTCGCTTCGTCGCCACACCTTCCCCCGACGGGAAGCGCCTGGCGGTGGTGCACGACGTGGCGAACCGTCCGCCGGAGCTCTACCTGGCCGACAGTGACGGCTCCGACATGGAGCAGGTCACCGAGTCGCCCACGGCGGAGTGGTCGTCGTTCCCGTGGATCAAGCCGGAGATCGTCCATTTCCAGGCGGAGGACGGCACGATGGTCCCGGCGCGCATCTACCGGCCCTCCGACGTGGGGGCCGAGCCCAACGGCGCCGGCGTCATCTTCGTGCACGGTGCGGGCTACCTGCACAACGTGCACAACTACTGGTCATCGTACTACCGGGAGTATCAGTTCAACCACTTCCTGGCGGCCAACGGCTACACCGTCCTGGACATCGACTATCGGGGCTCCGCCGGCTACGGTGCGGAGTGGCGCACCGCCATTTACCGCTGGATGGGCGGGAAGGACCTCTCCGACCAGGTGGACGGGGCGAAGTATCTGGTGGCCCGGGAGGGTGTGGACCCGAAGCGCATCGGCCTCTACGGCGGGTCGTACGGCGGGTTCATCACCCTCATGGGACTCTTCACCGCCGGAGAGACCTTCAAGGCGGGGGCCGCGCTGCGCTCGGTGACGGACTGGGCCCACTACAACCACGGCTACACCAGCCGCATCCTGAACCTCCCGCAGGAAGACGAGGAAGCCTACCGCCGCTCCTCGCCCATCTACTTCGCCGAGAACTTCCGGCCGGACCAGCACCTGGTGATGCTCCACGGGATGGTGGACACCAACGTCCACTTCTCCGACGTGGTGCGCCTGGCGCAGCGACTCATCGAGCTGGGCAAGGAGAACTGGGAGCTGGCGGTGTACCCCGTGGAGAACCACGGCTTCGTGGAGCCCAGCTCCTGGACGGACGAGTACCGGAGGATCTTCGAGCTCTTCGAGCGTACGCTGCGCGAGCCCGGCTGCACCGACGGCGGCGGGTTCTGCACGGTGCGCGGGGACGTGAACTGACCATGACGCAACGCGAACCCTCGCTCTTCCGCCGCACCCTCATCCGCGTCCTCATCGTGCAGGCCGTCTCCCTCGCGGTGCTCTGGTTCCTCCAGGCCCGCTACCACGTGGCGTGACCTGCTGATGCACTGGATCAACTGGCTCATCGTGGGGGCGTACCTGGCGTACGTCCTGGTGGACGGGATCCGGAAGTCCCGCGGCACCGACACCGTCGAGGGGTACTTCCTGGCCAGCAAGAGCCTCTCGTGGTGGGTGGTGGGCCTCAGCGTCATGGCCACGCAGCTCTCCGCCATCACCATGATCGGCACACCCGGCCAGGGCGCCACCGACGGGATCCGTTTCATTCAGTTCTACTTCGGGCTCCCCCTGGCCATGGTCATCCTGGGGGTGACGCTGGTGCCCTTCCTCCACGGCTCCGGCGTCTACACCGCGTACGAGTACCTGGAGCGTCGCTTCGACGCCAAGACGCGCTCCCTCACCGCCTTTCTCTTCCTCCTCTCCCGGGGGATGTCGGCGGGAACCATCATCGCGGCGCCGGGGGTGGTGCTCAGTGCCATGTTCGGATTCCCCCTCATCTGGAGCGTGGCGCTCATCGGCGTGCCCACCGTCATCTACACCATGATCGGCGGGGTGCAGGCGGTGGCGTGGGCCGACGTGAAGCAGATGGTGCTCATCGTGGTGGCGCTCATCGCCATCATGGTGGTGCTCCTCGCCCAGATGCCGGTGAATCCCGACGAGGCGCTCCGGATCGCCGGGGCCACGGGCCGCCTCAAAGCCTTCGACTTCTCGTTCGACCTCAACGAGACCTACACCTTCTGGTCGGGGATCATCGGCGGCACCTTCCTGATGATGTCGTACTTCGGCACCGATCAGTCGCAGGTGCAGCGCTACCTCACGGCAAAGTCGGTGGACGAGGCCCGGAGCTCGCTCCTCATGAGCGCGTACTGGAAGATCCCGCTGCAGGGCCTCGTGCTCCTGGTGGGGGTCATGATCTTCGTCTACTACCAGTTCGACCGGCCGCCGCTCCTCTTCAATCCGGCCCACGAGCGCGCCGTGGCCACCGCCGCCGCCGACGTCTATCAGACCCTGGAGGCTCGCTACAGCCAGGTCTTCACGCTCCGCGAGGAGGCGGCGCTCCAGGTGGCCAACGCGGAGGAAGCCGGCGCCGATGCGCGGGCCGCCATGGACGCCTTCCTGGCCCGGGAGGCGGAGATCCAGGCCATCCGCGGCGAGGCGCTGGCGCTGGCGGAGGAGGTCACCGGTGAGCCGTCGCGCGACGTGAACTACATCGTGCCCCGCTTCGTCCTCTCGGAGCTCCCCATCGGCCTCACCGGCCTCTTCATCGCAGGGGTGTTGGCGGCGGCCATGTCGTCCATCGCCGCCGAGCTGAACTCGCTGGCCACCACCAGCGTCATCGACTTCTACCGGCGCTGGATCCGGCCGGAGGGCGACGACGCCCACTTCCTCAGGGTCTCGAAGGCGGCCACGGCTTTCTGGGGGATCTTCGCGTGCGTGGTGGCCACCTACGCCGCCACACTGGGTTCCCTCATCGAGGTGGTGAACCGCTTCGGATCGTTCTTCTACGGCTCCATCCTGGGCGTCTTCCTCCTGGCCATGGTTCCAGGCGCGAAGGGTACGGGAGCCTTCGTGGGGCTGCTGTCCGGGATGGGCGTGGTGGCAGCGGTGACCTTCGGTGCACCGTCGGTGTCGTTTCTCTGGCACAACGTCATCGGCGCGGTGACGGTGGTGGTGGTGGGGATGGTCCTGAGCGCCCTGGGACGCGGCAGGGCGACTCAGTAGAGTTCGCGGCCGCGGCCCCGCACCTCCAGCGACCAGCGTTCCACCACCCCCGGCAGGTCGCGGGCCACCGACGGCGCATCCAGCGGCCAGAGGCGGGGGCTGCCGGGGAGGAACGCCGGCGCGGCGCCGGACCCGTCGGTGACGTCGGCGGGGACCGCCCCGCCAGGAGGAAGCCACCACGCGGTCCGGACTACCGTCTCTGCCGCTTCCGTGCCCACCATCTCGAGGAACCGGCCCGCCCACCCGGGCTCGGGTGCGCCGGCCAGGACCGCCACGCCCCGCACCGCCACAGGGGCGCCCGACTCCGGGTGCCGGTAGTAGAGCCAATCGGCACCGCCGTGACGCGCCGCCTCCGCCTCCGCCTGCGTCACCACCGCCACCGCGGCGTCGCCCGTGCGGAGGGCACGGAACACCGATTCCGTGTCGGGAAGGTAGCGGGCGGTGACGGCGTCCAGCTCCAGCAGCCTGTCCCACGCCGCCACCGAGTCCCCCAGCTCGTCACGCCAGTGGCGCAGCGCCGACGCCACGAACCACGCGGCGTCCGGTTCGCGCTCCGGGTCCGCCATGACCACCTCCCCCCTCCAGCGGGTGTGGCGCAGGTCCACCCAGTCCCGGGGCGCGCGGCCCAGCGGCGTGCGTTCCCGGTTGAAGGCGAGCACGTAGGGAGACTGCTGCGCCGCGTGCCACATCTGAGGCTCCCCGCGCTCCCCCACCGCCCAGTACGGGCCCGACGGCGCCAGGAGTTCCTCCTCCGCCGCCGACTCCAGCGTCCGCGGCAGCGTGCCCCACCAGACGTCTCCCTGGCCGGCGCCGCCGCGGATCCGCTCCAGCGCGCGGTCATCGTCCAGACGCACGAAGCGGACGTCCACCTCCGGCCACGCCGTCTCGGCCTGCTCCTCCACCGACTCCAGCACCGCCTCGGGCCAGGGCGCGTAGACCACCAGCACCACAGAGCGCGCATCTCCGCACGCCGCCGCCAGCGCGGCCGCCGCCGGAAGGAGGGCGCGCGCCTCAGCGCGAATCCAGGAACGCCTTCCAGTCATCGGCCTGCAGCGAGATGAGGTTGGCAAAGAGGCGATACGCTCCGGGGACGCGCCCCGCCCACTGCCTGAAGAACGACAGCGCGGCGTAGACGTAGACCCCCTCACCCACCGGCGCCACCAGGAGCGCACCCCGGCGCGTTGGCTCACCCGGATCGTTGAGTTCCAGGAGCGGCGTGTACGCGTCGTCCCATTCGCTGGCGAAGTAGAGGCCGCGCTCCTGCACCCACCCCTCGAAGTCGGCGGCGGTGATGCGGTTCGGCGTGGTGAAGACGGGCGCGTCGGGCTCCAGGATCCGGACGGGAGCCGTCTCGTCCGCCACGCGCGGCGCCGGCCGCCCGATGCGGAGCGGATAGGGCGCGTATCCTCCGTTGGAGAACTGATACTGGTTGTACTGCACCACCACCGTGCCGCCGCCGCGGGCGAAGTCGAGGATCTGATCGTTGGCGGCCCGCACCTCTTCCCGCGCCTCGTACGCGCGCACCCCCAGCACCAGCACATCGTACCCGTGGAACGCGCCCTCACGCACCTGGGCCTCGGAGAGGAGCTCCACCTGCGCGCCCATCTGCGCGATGGCTTCAGGACCGTCGTCTCCCGTCCCCATGATGTAGCCCACGCGCAGGCCCTCCCGCACCCGCACCGGGAACGCCGTGACCTCGGTGCGGGCGTCGCGGTAGAGGACCGCCCGCTCCACGTGGGGATAGTCGATGAGCTGCGCCGCCTCGCGGTAGACCCTCCCGTCGGGCGTCTCGGCCGTCACGCGGAAGACATGCGTCCCCGCCGCCGGCTCCCGCGTGGGCGCGAGACGGAACTGGACGCTGCGCTCCGCCCCGGCGCCCCCGAGCTGGAAGACCACCGTATCCGGCTGGACGCTCCACCCCTCCGGCGCGTCCACCCGGAGCGTTCCCGACGCGCCGTCCGGCGCCTCGGCCCGCAGCGAGACCGTGAGCTGCCGCGCCTCGCGGCGGGCCACCGGCCAGACCATCCCCGCCGGCTCGGTGCGCACCGAAACCGCAGGCACCAGCAGCACCGGCTCCACGTACTCCCCCGTGGCCCGGTTCACGCCGACGAAGCGCCAGGAGCGAGGGACCTCCACCGCCACGGCGCGCTCACCCAGCGCGAGATCCGCGTGCGCCCACACCGGCGCGGGGTCACGGGGCAGCCCCCAGAGCTCCGGCTCGTCGGGCCACACGTACATGGCGCCCTCCCGGGGGGTGCGGAGGTAGTAGAGCCGTGAGACGTGGGCGTCGGCGGGCACCGTCACCTCGTAGCGGAGGGTGGTCACGGTCCCGGGCGCCACGGATCCGGCCTCTCCCTGACCCTCCACTGCGGCGAGCCTCACACCCCATCCCTCCGGCGCTCGCAGGCTCACATCGCGCACCGCCAGGGGGAGCGAACCCCCGTTCCACACGTGCAGCCGCGCCTCCACCTTCTGGCCGGGCACCACCAGGTCATCATCGGCGCGGAGGTCCACCACCACCCCCGCCGCAGCCAGCACCGCGCGGGTGGCCTGCTCCATCTTGGCGTCCAGCGCCCGCCTCAGCTCGGGCGTGCCGGGCCCGGCGGCCTCCCGCGCCATCCGGAGGTGGTCCACCGCCCCGGCCAGCGCCCGGGCGAGCGGCTCGGCACGGAGGGAGAAGGCATCCTCTGCCCGCGCCACCGCCTCGAGGTACGCCTCCAGGTGACGCACCACCTCGGCGCGGACCCCCGCCTCGAGCCCTGCGGCGGCACCCACCAGCGTCGTGTCGATCCCGGAGAATATGCCCGCCGGGTCCCCCTCCACACGGCTCTCCAGGAGGAATCCGCCGGCGGTGCGCGGCCCCAGCGGCTGCCCGGAGCCCATGTCCTGCGAGCGGTGCTGACTCCGGCTGAGCGCCGAGAGCTGCAGCGGTGAGCGACCCAGGAGCGGATCGATGGTGCCCACCTGGAAGACCACTTCTGCGCGCTCGTCGGCGCCGCCCCCCCGGCGCCGAGCCGAGAGGTAGAGCTTCGCCGGAGCCCACGGCTCCACGCCGTGCGCCAGCTGCTCCGGGTACGCCTCAGGAT